>NZ_JBQKLN010000015.1:0-83471 GCF_052116205.1 Prevotella sp. Sow4_E9_plate
ACTGAAAATCAGCGACTTGACCAACTTTTTATAGTTAAGTTTTCATAAGCATTTCTTAATATAAGTTATTGATTTACAGCCGATTAAATATTAATTTAACGCAGTATTGTTTAACGGAAGCAATTGAATATGTGCCAACTTGGGATAATCTGATTCGATATAAGAATTAGGCGAGATACAAGACTTAATGAATAAGCCTATTTGTTTATTCAATTCTGGGTTTTCAATGACATCAACAAGCCATTCTGAGACCTCTCGATTTGGTAAGACACAAGCCATGTTATCCTCAACAAAAACAATAGTCTGAGAATCATATAACTTATTTAATAATTTTACAGCTATGTTTGCTTTTTCTTTTGGTGCAGAACTCAGAATATCTTCAAGTTCCGATTTACTGTATTCCCTACAATATAGGTTCAAGTAAATAATAAAATTTTCGATGCCTTCTTTAACATCTAAAGAAATACGATATGGTTCAATTTCTTTAGGTTTACCCAACTTATACAGGCATTGTTTAGCAAAAGCATCTTTACCGACTCCATTTCTTCCTGAGATAATAAGACCTCTTAAGCTTCTACCCCGATTGGAAAATCTTTTGTCTTCAAAAGCTTCATTTTCAATACTGCGACCAATTATAGTAGTCTCACGGGCCATAATATTAGGATTTTCTCTCCAAATCAATCTTCGAATTTTCTGCTCAATGTCTTTTCTCAACATTTCAGGACTAACGAAATATTTCAGATTAAAACATTCGTCCTTAGCCATCCATGAAGGAACATCATCCAACTTCAATGAAGAATCTATAATATAAGGCCAAAACTGTTCCAACTGCCCAGAAGTTAGCTCGTCTTTAGCCTTGTAGATTTCTTTTTGAACCCAACTTGAAGCCAATGCTTCTTTAGAAATTAATAAAACAAAGATTGTACAAGAATCTATAGCTTTAAAAATTTCATCAATAGACTTATATGCTGGCTCAAAATCAAAACAATCAATCTTACAATAATCTCGACCGATTGTATTGACTAGTTCTTGTGCAAATTCCTTTTGCGCACTACTATGTGATATAAAGGCTTTTATCATATTAATCAATATTTATTCCGTTCTTCTTAAATTCCTCGTATTTCTCTTCAACAAACTCCTTGATTTCTCTTTTGAATCTCTCTTCAGAGAAGCCTTCAGCCCATTGACGACAATCTGCAGGAGCAAATGGTTGTGAACCCATAGACTCAAACTTATTGATGGCTTCAACTATGACATCAGGAGTCTGCTCATTAAAGAACAATCCGTTTTTTCTTCATTTACAGTTTCTAGAGAACCACCATGGCCATATGCTATAACACTGGAGTACCGCAGCTTTGATTCTCTATAAGAATCATGCCAAAATCCTCATCGCCAGCAAAGCCTAAATCTTTGGCATACTGCATTGTTCTTTTCATACAACAAATGGTTGAGCAGATGCCCTTTACCTACCTAGGCATTGCCATCTTCATCTTGCGGAAGCAAGGAACGAAGGTCCCCCAGGTACATCCTGCCCTTCTGAATCCCCACCTACCCCTACCCCAGGCGGTCCCAGCCCGCACAACCTGGCCGCAGACCTTTGATGGTCCGCCAACCTTAGAGCGAAGCGGTTATGAGCACCTGAGGGCGGTTACATCCTCGCTCTTCGGGCAAGAGAGAGGCTTGGTGAGAGATGTGGAGCCTTCTTTAATGGTAAAGAAGGACGGGATGATTTTAGGAAAAAGACATTATCTGTCCTTATACATATTCTCATAATACTTCTGATACTCCCCAGAAGTAACATGATCCATCCATTCCTGATTCTCGAGATACCATTTTACCGTTTCTTCGATACCCTCCTCAAACTGCAGAGATGGCTCCCAACCGAGTTCCTTCTGGAGCTTGCGAGAATCGATGGCATAACGCATATCGTGACCCTTTCTGTCTGTTACATAAGTAATCAAATCCAAGTCAGCGCCCTCAGGGCGACCGAGCAATCTATCAACAGTCTTGATTACCACCTTGATGATATCGATATTCTTCCACTCGTTGAAACCGCCGATGTTGTAAGTCTCGGCAATCTTACCCTTGTGGAAAATCATATCGATGGCACGGGCATGATCCACTACATACAACCAGTCGCGCACATTCTCACCCTTACCATATACAGGCAATGGCTTGCGATGACGGATATTGTTGATAAACAGCGGAATCAACTTCTCAGGAAACTGGTATGGACCGTAGTTGTTAGAGCAGTTGGTTACGATGGTAGGCATACCGTATGTATCGTGGAAAGCACGGACAAAGTGGTCTGAGCTTGCCTTGGATGCAGAGTATGGAGAGTGAGGATTATACTTGGTAGTCTCCAGAAAGAACTCCTCGCCGTAAGCCTCATGGTTCTTACCGCTAGATGCCTTGGTAGTGAATGGTGCAGGGATGCCCTCAGGATGAGTCATCTGCAAGGCACCGTAAACCTCATCGGTAGAGATGTGGTAGAAACGCTTGCCCTCGTAACCCTCTGGCAGACTCTCCCAGTAAATCTTTGCCGCCTGGAGCAGAGACAGGGTTCCCATCACGTTGGTCTGAGCGAAAGTGAAAGGATCCTTGATACTTCTATCTACGTGGCTCTCGGCAGCGAGATGGATGATGCCATCCACCTTGTAGTCCTGCATCAGTTTCAACATCAGGTCGAAATCACAGATATCACCCTTTACGAAAGTATAGTTAGGCTTGTCCTCGATGTCCTTGAGGTTAGCCAGGTTGCCTGCGTATGTCAACTTATCGAGGTTGATGATGTGATACTCAGGATATTTGTTCACGAAAAGTCTTACTACGTGTGAGCCGATGAAACCAGCTCCACCTGTTATTATTATATTATGCATATATATATTTTAATTATAGGGAACCCTCATCCAGGCGGTCCCATCCCGCAAAATATGGCGAGACCTCTGACGGTCCGACAACCTTAGAGCGTAGCGGTTCCGAGCACGCCAAAAGTGTGCGGTTACATCCCCGCTTCCTGAGGAAGAGGGGCTTGGGGAGAAAGTGGAGCTCCCTTTGGAAAGGGAGACGGAGGGATTCGAAAAATATTTAATACTCAAGATTCTTTGTCAAAGAAGCTTCATTCTCTTCAAGAATGGAAAGGAGATATTTGCCATAGTCATTCTTCAACATTGGCTGAGCATTTTCACGCAACGTATCACTATCTATCCACCCTTGGCGGTATGCGATACCTTCCAGACAAGCTACCTTCAAGCCCTGGCGCTTCTCCAAGACTTCGATAAAGGTGGATGCCTCAGAAAGGGAATCATGGGTTCCGGTATCGAGCCATGCGAATCCTCTTGCCATAGTCTGTACCTTCAGTTCCTTGTCCTTCAGGAACTCCTGGTTTACTGTTGTAATTTCCAACTCACCACGAGCAGATGGTTTGATATGCTTAGCTACTTCCACCACCTTATTAGGATAGAAGTATAAGCCAACAACAGCATAATTGCTCTTTGGATGCTCAGGCTTCTCTTCGATACTCAGGCAATTGCCTTGCTCATCAAACTCTGCCACGCCATATCGCTCAGGATCACTTACCCGATAACCGAAGACTGTAGCCTTGTCATTCTGCTCAGCATCTGCTACAGCCTTTGCCAGGATTTGGTTCAATCCGGCACCATAGAAGATATTGTCACCCAACACAAGGCAAGCAGAATCATTACCGATGAACTTCTCACCGATTATGAATGCCTGTGCCAAACCATCTGGTGAAGGCTGCTCAGCATACTCAAATTTCACACCCAGTTGGCTACCATCACCAAGCAATCGTTTGAAACCAGGCAAGTCGAATGGTGTTGAGATAATCAGAATCTCACGGATACCAGCCAACATCAATACCGAGATAGGATAATATATCATCGGTTTATCGAAGATAGGAATCAGCTGTTTGCTGATACCTTTTGTGATAGGATACAAACGAGTACCGCTACCACCTGCTAATACGATTCCTTTCATGAAATACTAAACTATAATTTATTCAGATAAAATTTCATCATTCTAATTGCTTCGCTGTGAGAATCAAATCCATTCTTCTTTACCTCTTCAGCATAGCTTCTTCGCTTGCTAAGATTTGCATTCACCACATTGATAATAGTATCAGCCCAAACTTCAGGCGATTCATTTAATCCTATGTAGTGTGCCAACTCAGAAGCAGTAGTCTCTTCTGTTATATTCTTAGAGAAGAAGATTGGTAAACCTGCACATTGAGCTTCTATGCCAACAACAGGCATACCCTCATACAAACTTGGTAGCAAGAATGCATCAAAAGCATTATAAAATTGCTTGATGTCATCACGGCGACCTAAATCTTCAACTCTATCTTGCAATCCATATTCCTTTATCTTTTCATGCATTGCCGTTTCTAACTCGCCAAAGCCAATCATTACAAGTTTAGCATTAGGCTGTTTTTTAGCAATAGAATTGAATATATCAATCAGGAAAAGAGGATTCTTCTGATCAACATATCGTCCGATAAAGCCATAAATCACCTTGTCTTCCCATCCAAACTTCTTTCTGGTTTCATCTCTAAGAACCTTATCAAAAGCATTGGTATCAGCATTGATTACTGTCTTGAATATTGTAATTTCACCTTTATCATAGGTTTTCTTACCAAATTGCCAAACACCACAATCTATAGAATTTGCCATGTAGTAATTAGCAAACCAATGAGAGAAAGGACGAAGAGCCAGTTTTACTATAGTTTTCTTCTCATTCTTGTCACCTTTAGATATACTCTCAGAGATTCTAACCTTTACACCAGCTAGCCAACCCAAGAACATAGGAAATACATTCAAAGTATTATCAAAGGCATGCATGATTTCATATTTATTGTCCTTCAAAATTTTATAAGTCTCTCTCATATGCGCTCCAATATGTTTGTAAGGAGCAACCTTATAAACCCTGCCACCTAAAGAAAGAATTTCTTCCTCAGGAATACCATTTGAATCAGAATCACAGATAAAGTCAAACTGGATCTGGGTTCTATCAATATGTCGGTAATACTCCATAATAAGATTTCGTTTTCCGCCAGAATGGAGTACACCTGCAATAATAGCAATTCTCTTCATAACCATTAACTATTTTACAGATTCATTATAAAAAGTAGAGATACCATTCAACATAGGAGTCAACTCAACTTGTGCCAAACGTTGCATCTTTTCAGTATCCAAAACCATGTTAGACACATCCATAGGGCGGGCATTCTCATAGACAATCTTAAAATCTTTCTTTGTGATAATCTTCAAGAAAGCAAGAATATCATTCACAGAATAACCTCTACCACTGCCCAAGTTAACGGTCTCGTTGTAGACATCCTTATCTATCAACTGATAGAATACCTTTGCCAAATCATCAATATAGATATAATCACGGATTGCCGAGCCATCACCCCAAACTTCTACTGGCTTATCCTCCAAGATCTTACCAATTGCTACAGCCACCAATCCTTGCTTACCATGTAAATTTTGACCATGACCATATGGATTAGATGGACGAACTATCAAGTACTTCAAGTTTTCTGTACGATTCTTAAAAAGAATACTATTCTCCATCATTTGCTTTGACCAGCCATAGTAAGAAATAGGTGCCATTTCATCTGTCTCAACAAATGGTAGCATCGTTGAACGATTACCATATATAGTACCACCAGAAGAGAAATAAACAAACTTGATATTCTCCTTAGCACAAATCTCCATCAGTTTGATGGAAGGGAAAATCATGTTCTTAAACTCATTGTTGAAATCATCATAGCCACTGCCAGGAATCAGCGTAGACACAAGATGAACCACGATATCTATCTTGTTACCAATCAAAATCTTTTCAACCTTGTCGATATTACCTAAAGCCTCTCGGTAAATCTTTACATTAAGGCCATCAAGTCTCGACACATTGGCAAACTCTGGTTCTACAACAAAAACATTATATTTTTCGTTTGTCAAAAACTGCTTGACCAAACTGGAGCCAATAAATCCTGCTCCTCCTATAAAAAGTATATTCATTGGAATAACGTTTTAGTGCTGATGATATAATTCTGGATAAAGTTTTTGCATTACTGGCAACAAAACAGTTATTAATCGCTGTCTAAGTTCTTCTATTTCTTTCTGATTTTGATTTGGCTTCGTGACATAGACGTAATAGAAAACTACATCTTCTGTTGCACCTTCATCAGGATAAATCTCAGTGAATCTTTTAAGTTCCTTATGAACCAAGATATACAAACTTTCCAACAGGACTTTTGGCTTATAAGTAGCTTTCTTTATCAATATATCCTCCACAGCAATACCATTTTCTTTCAATGCAGAAATCACTTCTTTACCGAAATTTGGATTTTCGATAGATTGGTTTCGCTGAATTTTGAAAAAGCCAGCAAATTCATCAGGAGTCTTCCATATTGCAAAACGAGAGTATTTACGACTATACCATTCCTTAAAGGCTTCATTATCTTCATCCTGCTTCATCAAACTGATAAAATCCCCATCAGATGGATTAATCAATTTCAGATTGCCTAAAGGTAATGGCTGCAACATTGATTCGACACAGCAAAGTTTGTTTGCCGCTGCCGAAACAGCATCACTTTCCTCCTCATATTCTTTCTTGGTTTCTTCACCAAACAACTTATATGCTGTATGCTCAATAGCAGAAGTCAACAAATATTGGTCATAAACAACTGTATGATGATTAAATACATATTTCATCTGAAAGTCCTTTACTGTCATCACGTTATCTATTTCGTTAACAACATTGCTATCAAAACAAACTACATAATCATTAGTCGCTGGTTCTTTACGAATATGTAATGCAGAAATAAGTCTTTTCAAGTCATAGCTTGATGTGTGATAACCAGATGCCCACACATCCCGACAAGTATAATCCAACCTGTCTGCATCAATAACTTCCCCATGAAGTAATGACACCATACAGTTATCTATCTGATGGTTTTCTTTGTCCGTGTAGAACAATCCAATTATCATTCTTGCTACAAATTCTGGATTTCCACCCAATTCCGTTATTTCAGTCGAAAAACGATGCACCGCAACCCATGCACTTACATATTCATGAAAGTTTGCTTCCTTTTCTTTGCCCTCAATATCATGGGAAAAGCTTTCTGTATTAACAGCATCAGCTAATCGTTTTGCCAAGTTTTTCTTTGTCCCATAATACTTTTCAAGTGTATGAGAAAACGGAGCATGTCCTACATCATGTAGCAAACATGCCAACAAATAAGATTTCACAACAGACTCAAAATCAACATCTATTCCCCATTCGTTTTTCTCTGCATATAGCTGATTTGCTATCATCTGCCCGATATGATATACACCTAACGAGTGTATAAATCTATCATGTCTTGCACTTGGATAAACAGAGCGTATAGGTGATTGTTCTATACGACGGAGACGCTGAAACTCTGCAGTATCAATTATTTTTTCCAAATATTCTTCAGGAATAAGAATATGACCATGTACTGTATCTAGTATATTTTTCATAAATAAACTATCCTATGATCTCATTAATATATTTACAGATGTCTTCTGATGGAAGCATTCTATCAAGACGACTTTTCAACAAGTGATTAGACTTATCTATCACAATATCTGATTCTCTTATGGTAATCGCTTTCGTATTAATACTTACAAAAGAATGAAAAGCATATCTATCTGTATCCACGAAGACTGAAGGATGTTTCTTCTCTAACTTACATCCTATCTCTATAACTTTTTTAATACTAATTTTCACTTTATTACCCTTGCTTTGAGCTGCAAGACAAGCTATAATTGCGGAAGCATTAATCTCATGTATCATAATTATTTAGTTTTGATTGTTCTTATCATGAAGGGAAAAATTAAACCATTCTTTGTCTATCTCACAGTTTTTGCTGTTCGGATCAGGCGAAGCTTGTTCTACTTTTACCATTAATGGCATAGGCACACAATTGCCAAATATCAAAGCTTCACCAGGTACCGCCTGTTTTATCTTATTGACATAATCAGAAGAAAAATATGGAAGAACCGAATAAATATAATTCATGTCTATTTCATTCTGTATTCTATGCACAATATAATTTCCACATTGTGATAAAACTGTCTGCGATAACTCAGATGGTCGTTGAGATGAAATCATCAAGAATAAAGAATACTTTCTTCCCTCTCTGGCAATCTTCTCAAAAATGTTCTCTCTCATGATATATTCCGTATCCTTTCTAATATACCTATGAGCTTCATCCAATATCAAATGAATAGGATGCTTTCTACGATTGTCCCCCTTTTGCTTCTTTCGATAATCAAAAAGTATACGGCTTACCACACTTGTCATCAATTCAAGAACATCCGTTCCAACCTCACTTGAATCTATGCATATAAGTTGAGTTTCATTTGATTCTTCTGAAATTCCGAAGACCTTAGCCAAATAGTCTTCTTCATTTTCATAACGATACTCCGTTTCTTTCATAAACTTACATTCTGCGTTGTAGAGAAAAACATCCAGACGCGTCATTAATGTAGAAGTGAACTCTCTGACACGCAGATTACCCTTAGCCTCCTCTTCCAACAAAACCAATTCGGCTGCTGTTTTCAAAAAGCGATAATCGAAGTATTCGCCTGATTTCAATTTTTCTTCACTTATATTCATTGCAGATTTTTCATCTATTTGCTCGAATGCTTCACCGTTATTATCACGATGAGTTGATGTCACATAGTGAGCATTAGCCCCAGCTATCAAATCGACTCTTACATACCGAGCATTTTTTTTATCCTTTATGAATTTAGGCAAAGCTTCAGAAAGGGAATTATTGTTATTACCATAATATACAACGCACAAGTCTATACATACTGAAAAAAAGTTGTCCAAATCATCAACTACTTCGCTAGGTACTTCTTCCTTAGGAACCAATTCATAGATATCTTTCATCTTCTGAATTGCCCCCTTAGCAATAGTCATCTTTGAACTATCAGAATCAGCTTTTGCTATAATTTCAGATAATATCTTCCAAGTCTTCCATTTAATGTAATTAGCAAATTGCTTAACCACATTCTCTTCCTTGGTGTTGAACATACAATAGAACTTATAACATTCTTGCAGAACGTTGTCCCAAAAAGGCTTTTGAGTTCGTTCTGAAGCCATCAAAAATGCCAACCATTCATCAAGGTTCATCAGATAATATGGCAAAGTAAACTTAACCATACCCTCATCGACATCACCAACGTTAGGCTTATAGAATATTGCATGAATGCCATCGTTCAATTCTCTGTTAAAAGCCTTTGGATATTCGCCATTGGAATCAAACAAGATAACCTTGGAGCCGTATGCATGGTTATTCTCTTTACGGAAGACCTCCTGCAAAATGCGAGCGATTGTATTAGATTTTCCACTACCACTATTACCTAAAACTGCAGTATGAATATTGAAAAGTCTATTGATACTTAATGATATTTTATAGTTTATCAAACTCTTGCTATAGCCAATATCTATCGAATGATGGATTTTATCATCATCATCTTCTTCAATCTGAGAAGACAGGATTTGTCACAAATCTTGAAACGTAACAATCTCCACATCACTATATAAGGAAGGGAATATTCCTACACCCATAGTAAACTTACCAGTAGTAGTTATCGTACCTATTGGTTTGACAATAAACTCACGTGAACTATCTAGATTAAATGAAGAAAACATTTTCCCCTCTTGATTGTAATCCAAGATAGCACTAACTACACAAAATTTGGTCACCAGTAGCATTGCTCGTCTTCAAGTAACTACCAATGTTACCAAAGTAGTAAACCTGCCCATTGATAGATACAGTAGAATGCTTGGTTGTAGCAAACAACCGAACCCGAAACTTATCATATTCTACAGACACAATTTTTCCTATCTTCATAGCTTTACTTTTTAATGGTTACAAACTAGTGCTATTAAACCTTCTTGCTAATTTCTTTGAGACCTTTGACAAAGTCCTTAACTATCTTCTCTTCCTGAGCAAAAGCATTCAGGTTTGGCATCCATTCTCTTACAGTATAATCAAAATAATGCATTTGAATATTATCTTTTTTAGAATCTGGATTTTCCACTTCACCCCAAAGTCGGAATATACGTTTATCATCTATTTTGCATATTGGCTTATCCTCGGCTATATGGTCGATTACCACAAGGTTAAAAGTCGTATTGGTAGCTAATGCTCTATAAATAACGTCGTTCACATGCTCATCATTAAAGCCATAGCCCATCACAAAGAGAACGGTATTAGGTTCCAATAAGCGATGCTGAAACTCTCTAAACAAATCAACATATGGAGCACCAAGACTTTTGTTCTGCTTAGTAGGCGTAGGATAAATCAGAGTATTCTTATCTTTAGACCATTGTGGATTGGCATTCTCCATGATACTAAAAAAGTTGGAATCATCTTTGTCATCATCTATCCAGTTCACAGAGCCATGAATTTTGTAAAAATATACCATATTCTCAACAGGCTCATACTTGTCGATGCTGACATCCATACGCTTGGAAAAGGTATAATTGAACATGGCAGGATTGAAGTGCTTCTTGATGCCACCACTAAAGCCATTCACATAATGGATGTTCAGATTATCCATTGCCGTTTCATTAAAGAGGTCATTGTTGGTGGTAAAGACACAGATACGAGATAAATCTTTGTTGCGGAAAGCTATCTTTTGATAGAAGGATTTATAAATTTCAAGGACTTCAGGAGCTTTACCCTTGGCGAAATCAATATTGATACTTTTAAAGATAATTTCTTCTATGAACTTGATAAGGTCCGAACATTTCTCTTCCCTATATTTATAACCATCACCAAAACCTTGATAGTAAGCTCTACCAGAGTATAGCACAGAGAGAATTTCTTCCAGCTTGTTGTCACAAGCCTTGGCAATCTTGCCGAAACGTTTTTCCATATAATTGCCTTTCAAAGCCTTTTCAACTTTTGCATAAAGACCTGCCATATTTGGGATCGCAGGACAACTGGTACCAGCACCAAAGAGAAAGCATACATTCTTCATGTTGAAAAACTCCGCAATCTTAGCCTTGACAGCATTCTTACGTTCATTTTCCTTAATATTATTCTCTTCAAGATAATCTGACTGACCTTGAAAGAAATGCAATTCAAGAATATTCTCTTTTATATCCTTGGCTTCACATATTTTATTATTTTTTTCTATCATACATTTCATTTTTATTGATTATTTCAATAAAGTGAATACAAACAGAAGAAGAACACAACCAACGAGATTTTCCTTAAAGATTCATGAATACACAACAAAATAAAGCTCTTCATGAACTCTTTCAGAAAGTAAGACTTACCATCTCCAAACCTAGCAGAGAAAATGATTCTATTCTCTTGCTCAAACACCTGCCTGAAGTCTTGAATGTTTTGAGAAATATCAATTGTATCCATCATGTCTTTATCTTTTCACTTCCCCCACCATCTTCTTCACCAGCATACGGAATTGTTTATAGATACCTAACTGTAACATTAAGCTTCTAATATGCTTCTCCATCTTGGTTCTGAAAGTAACAGGAAAATATTTATCGAAACACTCCTTAGGCGAAAGCCTATCTAAGTCTTCAAAGAATGCTGTACGCTTAGGATTGTTCTTTGGCTGAGCAGTCAACTCATGAACACCAGCTATCAGCCTATCAACACCTACCTCTTTTATATAAGCATCAGCTTCTATGGCTTTCATGATTTTTTCAGCCTTGGCTGAATGAACAAGAACTTTAGTTACACCTTTATCATTATCCAACTCCTTACTATACTGGTACACCTCGAAGCAATCCCATATTGTGAAGTCTGTCACACGATACTGCTTCTTGAATCTACAAGCATAACAGCTTGGTCGAACATTGATACCAGAGAAGAACGAGCGAAGCCAAGGATCGGTATCAATACCTGCATGATAAGAACCTTTCTGTGAGTCGAAACTCATATTCGAATACTTATATCCATAGAATTTCTTATCTCTAAACTTCAGATTCTTTAAGTTATCTCCGTATGTCAAGCCTTGATATTCTATATATTTACGAAGCACCTTAGGTGATGGAACCGCTCTACAAACCACATCAACGATAATCAAATTATCGTATGGCTTTCTAAGATATGATACCAAACCTTCCATCTGGCACGGAGTACCACTGAAACATACCAAACGTCCTTGCTTCAAAAAATCCTTAGCCTGTTGATAAGTTTCCCCTATTAGACTCTGTACATACTTACTATTTCGGAATTTCCAAAGTTCATCCTCGCTTTCTATATAGATATGTCTTGCCTCATTATGCTCATTGAGAGCAGCTCCGAAAACCACGCCACCTTGTTTTAATACATACTTGGCTATAGCAGTATATGCTCCTCCTGATGTACTTTCCGCAAGAACCTTAGCATCTTTGTTTTGAAGCAGATAACCTCTCTGAGGCTTTTTCTCCTCAGGTTTAACATTAATAATTGGACATACCTTCTCACACAGATGGCAGTCGATGCAAGAATCCATATCCACCAGAGGATAACGGAAGCCTTCCTTATCCTCCACCATCGAAATGCAATGTTTTGGGCATGCGTTTTCACATGCCCAACAACCACAGCAACCTTGCTTATCTTTAATCTCTATCATATTTGATACCAGATTTTTCTAATGCATCAAAAACAAAGTTCTTGGTAAACTGGCGCAATTCTGCCAACTTATCATGAACCTTACTATAATCTATATCCAACAGCAACATACCATTTGGATCTTCATCACCCTTCAACAAGCGTTTCTCTTCACCCACCAATGAAAGTAAAGAATAGATACGGCCATTGGTTGAAACAATACTATCGTTGTTATATCTGCGGAATGTGAAGAACTTCTTGGCATGAAGCATAGAGAATACAGAGCAATGGAATGAGTCTGTAAATACATACTCTGCATCACGAATCAAACGGATAAACTCCTTAGGACCAACATTATATGGAGCCTCGTCAGGGAAATTCTCATCACTGCCAATAAATTCATCACAATGCTGCAACTGTACAATCTTATATCCCGTCAAAGCCTTTACCTTCTTGACAAACTCACGTTGAATAGGATTATTACCTAAGAAATAGCAGAGCAGATACTTCTCCTTTACGAATCGCTCCTTACTGATACCTTCACCCCATTCCTCAGCTGTAAACAAAATCGTAGGGTCACATACCACAGGTACATCTCTTCCTGTCAAATTCTTGATAAGCTTTTGACCACTTACTTCACGAACAGAGCAATAGTCGATACGAGGCAGAAACTCCTTAGCCAACTTTGCCTGTGCAGAAGGCAATTGAGATATGCCAAAGCTAGTTGCAAGCGCCATCTTTGGCACCTCTCTTGGCACGAAGTTCAAGGTATAATAGTTGGCTGCAATATTGGAAGGCAACCAAAGCTGATCACTTCCAACAACAAACATCTGATAATCATTGGAAGCCTTGCCCAGTTCAGCAAAAGAACCATAACGCTTCGATAGATGAAATTCATGCTGAGCGAAGGTATCAAACATATTATATCGCTCCATAAGATGTGAAGCATAGGTATGATTACTTTTCTTAGCTATCACCTTCTTTACCGTGGCCCATTTATCCTTGATGGTATTGGCATCAAATATCTTACTCAGAAAGTACTTATACTTTGCCTTATTGATTTCACCTTTCAAACCATCAATCATAATGGTTTCATTAGGAACATGAATATCATCAAAGAACTTCTGAGTGGCAAAAGCCTGGAGCTGACTTCCATAATTAGGCTGGAAGTAGCAAGTTACAAGTGCTATCTTATTCGTCATACAAAATATCAATAATTATATTTACCTCTTTTCAACATAAACTGTTTTGCTCTACCAAATATATCAAGAACAAAATACATTTTAATCTTAATAAAAAATAAAGCAATTTTTCTGAATTTATCAACTTCGTTATAAGAAGCTTTTTTAATCGCTTCTTTGAATAATAAATTCTCGTCTATTATTCTAGCAAATTTCCTTGTCCTTTTCACAAGCGAATCTGTATTTGCTGGATGAAAGTAAGTATTCATTGCCATTGCTAAAATAACATATATAGCCTTATCATACATAGGCTTTCGAAAATCTTCTTTATTACTAAAGGTAGAAATATCTTCCTCCATAACTTTAAGACAATCGATGATACATTTAACATTAGCTTCACTTACACTTTTTGAAATTGAGGTTGGATTATATCTATAATGATAAAAATACTCATTAATAAATAAAGCCTTCTGAGCATAATAGAACGAACGCATTGCAAAAATATTCCCCTCCAATCCTTGTTTAGTTCTAGAATCGTGGGTGACATTGTATTTCTTTGCAAAGTCCATTCTCACTAATCTTATGACAGGAGAAGAAACTCCTAAATTGTAAATCAAGGTATCAACCGCCAGTTGCTTACACTCGTCAGAACCATACACATGAGTATAATCATCACATTTCCATTCTAACTTACCAGTTATCTGCTGCCCATTAACCTCATGAACAAGTTTCCAAAAAACGACATTAATATCTGTATGAATATCTAACTGATGAACGATTTTCTCCATCATATCGACATCAAGCCAATCATCGCTATCCATAAAACAGAACCAATCACCAGTTGCTATTTCATAACCAGCATTGCGGGCAGAAACCAAGCCTCCATTTTGTTTATGTATAACCTTGATGCGATTATCTTTCTTAGCAAACTCATCACATACTAAACCACAAGTATCTGGACTTCCGTCATCTACCAAAATAATCTCGATATTAGAATAAGTCTGATTTTGCAAACTAACAATACAATCACGCAAATATTGCTCCTGGACTTTATAAACAGGTGCTATGATAGAGATTAATGGATTACTCATTATTTTAAAATTAAATCTTTAGACAATACTGACTTAAGCTTCCCTTTTACTTCTAAAGAATGGATGTATACACACAATGCTTCGAACTTTTCCCATTCCCAAGAATATAAATCATGTTCCAATGGGTGTCCTTTCTTACATATACTATGAAGTATTAAAAGGCAATCAGTTTTATTTTCTATTGCTTTATTAACAATATATTTAATCTGATCAAAACTGTTATCTAACAAAACTGGCACACCATGGAGAAAATACCCATTTTCAACTATATTTGCCAAAGTATTCTTATAAGTAATATATAAAGGCCATTTAAAACCACAGATTCTTGAGATTTTTCTAATGTAACGATAAACAGGCGAAAACTTATCATAAACTTGGCTTTTGCGTACATACAAAAAATTAGCCCCCTTGAATTTATTCAGAGGATTCTCATTTAAATCCAACTGAGAATGAGGGCTTGCAAAACCGAGTTTCTCATTTGTACTTAACCAACCCTCCAAAATTCGCTGACCTTTAACAATATCATTAAAGTCATTTACGTGAGTATGGCTATGGCCCGCAATTTCTACATTGGCATCATCATACAACTCTAAGACCTGCTCTTTAGCCATTGCAGGACAATCACCAGCATCTGTAGGAGCTGAATTCTCTACATAAGCCGTCGTTACATTCAAAGTACATTTCACACCATACTTAGATGCAAGTTTTATTGCATCATACTCATCAAAACGAGCATCATCAAATGATAAAACTATTCTTGTCATAGATTTTTTCATTAAAAATATTATCCTACCTTTTCTTTCGGAGTAACTTGACTTCTTAAAGTACCAAACTTAATAAGATTAATCAATCTTAATATTAATCTTAAATCTCGGATTCCTAGGAATGTCCAAAACTTCTGTTCCATTCTAAAATACCAAGGCAACCATGAGCCAGCAAAATGATGAATAGTAACAGTCTTTTCAGTAGACATAATTTTACCAGTATCATGATTTTTTGGACTAAAATATTCTAATGGAAAAACTGGAATTACAAGATTATTTTTAAGATTAATGGCCTCAGAAATACTAGTTACATCAAATAATTTATACCCATTTCGCTCAAGACATCTTTTAATTACACCTGGTAGGGGCTGAATATTGAAAGTACCATCTTGATTAATAAATTCACGAGTATCATAAAAATCCAAACATTTTTTTATCCATGGAGAGTGCTTTTCAACCCCAAAAGCAGCAACTTCTAAACCTTTAGCCTTGCTATTTTCATAACCAATCATGGTAACAAGACATAAATAAGGATCAAAAGGCTTTACAACCTCAACATCCATATCCAAATAAAATCCACCATAATGATACAAGGCATAAATGCGAATATAATCCGCAGCGAATGCATATTTCTTATTATCAAACGCATCTCTAACCCACTTTGACTTATCTTTAGGAAATCTTTCAAAATTCCAAAGTATGAACTCATAATCTGGAAGATATTTTTTCCATGAGTCCATACAAGTCTTTAAGTCATCTGGTATCGGGTCATTACTGAGCCAACAATAGTGTATAATTTTTGGTATCATAATGCAATAATTATAGTTTTACAACATTGATTAAATGTGTCTTCTTATCCTTAAAACTCCCTTTGATTAGCGGCATACTGAAGGAAAACATTATTAAATAGATAATTTTAAAAGAAATTTTAAATAATTGAAATAAAAAAGGATTCATGTCTTTATAAAAATAAATAAACATGCTTTTCATAACCATATCACGCCTTACAAGAGAGCGTTTTTTATTGCTAGCACCTTCTAAATGCACAATAGAAGGAGTCTTTATTATTACGCTATTGAATCCTAACTTTCGATAACGCGCACAAAGTTCAGAATCTTCATAATACATAAAAAAATCTGGATCGAACAACCCACAAATTTCATAAGCATCTCGTCTTATAAACAAATCTGCACCTGTTATGAATCCAACTTCAAAAGAATCTCTATCAGGTATACTCTCATGAAAATATTTTCTCAAATGTTTTCTCAGACCTAGATGAGAAAGTATTGGAAAAACGCACCATTCATCCATAGAATTGAGAACAGTATGAGTATCACCATAAGAATGAATTCGATGCCCTTCTGCATCAGTTAACAATGTACCACAACATCCGATATTTTTAGAAGAAGAGTCCATGAATTTAACGAATTCACACAATGCATTGTTTTTTAACAACGTATCGCTATTCAATAAAAAAAGATATCTACCTTTTGCAAATTTAGCACCCAAATTATTAGCTTTACCAAATCCCAAATTTTTTTCACTATATATATAGCGAATTCTAGCATCTTGAGAAAATGTACTATAAGACTCATCTTGAGATGCATTATCTACAAGTATAATCTCATAATCTAGATTCTCAGTTTTCTGAATAACACTATTTATACAATTAATAGTCATCTCACAAGTATTATAAGTGACAATTATTACAGAAACATCCATATAACTATATAATTTTATGATATTTAATAATTTTCATTCCATATAAAAACAAAAGCAACACAATTATAAATACTGATTTATAAGACAACCAATAGCCAAACCATCCCCAAAAATTAGTACCAAAAAAAGATAGAAAAACTTGAGGTATCATAGAAGAACAAGCTATAGTAGCAAAATTCGGAATACCCGAGAGCGAAAAATCAGAATTTAATGTTAATGCATAAAACATACGACTAACAAATGACATTAAAAATGTAAAAACTATTATTCCAAATAATCCTGCATCAATATATTCACTATGAAATACAGTGAATACATTGCCTAAAGTATAACTGCCTGCCGAATTAAAATACGTACCATCACTGTACGAAGCTAATGCTTTATTTTTAAAATGGCTGCCATACCAATTATATATGTATCTTAATGTTAACTTACCGAAAGGTTCAGTTTCTTTTGCTGGTTTTTCAAGCTCATCATCTAAGTTTTTGATTTCTGCACCACAATAAACTGCAAAGCCATACGTGACGACTTGAAGAGTTGGATCATCAGAATTTTCAGATCGACCGATTAAATTGCCCAACAAAGCAAAAGAACTGATAAATAACAATGCTGTTATTCCCATAATAATTAAAGGTTTCAATTTATGCTTAACATCATTAAAAAGAAAATAAAAAAAGGCAAGAGCAACAATGTTACAAAGCAATTCTGTTCTTCCACCAGCCAACAATGATCCAATCATATTAATAAGCAATGATAGAACAAGTAATAGAATTTTTCTTCTTTTAACCCTGTATTTAAAATATAATGGAATCAAAGCACAACACAGATATCCATATTCAGATACTATACTACTTGGAATTCCCCAAAATCCTAAACTATAATGACCATTACCAAACTTTGAATCCATCATAGTTTCATTTACAGCCTCCGCCAAAATCAAATTACCTGTTTGAGCCATTTTAATTTTGGCAACCATGTAGAATGTAACAAGCTGAAAAAAAATCATAAATACTATCTTGCTATCAGATATAAAAATAAATGATGAAGACTTATTCAGTTTTTTTTTCTTAACTCCAACAAGAACAGAACAAAAGATAGTACACCCCAATGCTATGGCAAAAAAGGTTGTAACATGTAAATTCAAATTCCATTCTTTTTGATAGATAATCGCCACCAAGACAGCAATAATCATACCAAATAGCAAATAGAATGATGGATTACTCAAATTTATCTCTGTCTTCTTACAGCTAAAAAAGAAGAGAATCAATAAGTAAACTAGCAATAAATATATCATAGGAAATCTCGAATATAAGAAGAGAATTCCGAAAGTTTTTCACTTCTCTCGTAATTCTCGATATCATTACAAATTATGTCTTTTTCAATAGCCCCAACATGTACTTTTTTTAAAACATCTATCGTTTGTAAATCAAAACGATATTTAATTAATTTGGCAGGTACTCCCCCTACAATAGAATATGGAGCAACGGAATTGACGACCACGGAACCTGCAGCAATTACAGCCCCTTGCCCAATTTTTACACCAGATAAAATCATGGCCCCCGCACCTATCCAAACATCATCCTCAACTATTATTTTTCCTTTTGATTCCGCCTCATCTAAACCTTTGAATTTTTGCATAAAAGGATATGTAAAAAGAGTATGATAATTATGACCGCCTCCTAACATAAACTTTACATCTTCCGCAATTGAACAATAGCTTCCGATTTTTAAACCTTCATCTTTTGGACTATACGAAAAAACTCTCAAAGGTCCATAAGTGTATTTACCTACCGAAACTTTATTTAAGGGAAAGAAATTATCAGATACGCTATTAGACGCTACTGTGAAGTTGTGTCGATTTTTATATCTCCACTCAGATTTAAACCATTGTACTTTCCAAAAGCGTAACACTAAAAGAAGTACATCTTTTATCATTTTACTAAAAATCAGAAACATTATATTTTTCTACTAAAAGCTTTATTTTATCAAAAACTCCTGCATTATTTAAACTAACTTTTATATCATCTGGCATTTTATAGGTATTTTTAGATGCCATATAAATTCTTATTTTATTTCTAAAAATCTGCCCATAAGATTCATTATTTAATATGATTTTTCCATTTGGAAAATCAACTAAAGGATAAAACTTAATTTTTAGATGATTTAAACTGGCATAAAAAGGCAATAAGCCTTCTGCCAAATAACCAAATATTCGACGAGGTCTTGAATACGAAGATAACTTAATGATTTTCTCCAAATCAAACAAGATCGAAAATTGCCAAGAAGCAAAATCGTCGAAAAGTCTTTTGTCACATACAAACATATTACATGGACTATATCTAACACCATGAATAAAAAAGTTGTCAATTTCCTCTTTCAAATGTGGAAAACGCGCAATCATATACTGATAAAAAATATGAATGTCCTCATTAACCAAACTTTCCTCCCAAAAAGAGAAAATAGACTTTCCAACATAAACAGGACTAGCCAAAATAATATCAAAATTAGCAAGAATCTCATCCAAGGAATCCTTGTCAAAAGTCTCACTAAAATAGCGTCTGTAATGACATAATCCAATATATTTACAGCGTAAATTCTTCCATGCCCAATATTGAGCAGTTAATTCACAGAAAGAATCATTCTTTTCACTAATATTTTCCCCTATGTTATCTGTCATAAATCCCAAATTGAGATTAGGATGTAAAGCCTTGCCTACATGTATAGGCGTATATATATCATCAGAATAGACTTCAGCTTTTTTGTGACAACACACTAAAATTTTTGATTTTTCCATATACAATGCATTTTTATTTAAAGGACATAGCAGGCTTCATGCCGCCAGCAGAAAAGTAGCTTATAAATAATACCTGATGGCAATCAGCCTGCCGAAGTCCCCAAATGTCTTTTGCTTATTTTACTAAGATAAGATCAACTCCTAAAATTCCACTTCTAGTGTTACCTTCACCATTATAAAGAGAGGCTTGAAACTCTCTTTTTATAAACTTTTGTTCATCTTCTCCTAAGTCTTCTGAACTATGTTCACCTATCAACACTATAGTAATTGTAGAATCAGAAAGATAGTCCTGACGAATTTTACGCATAATGTAATCTTCGTCATCCGAATCTATAGGAGTGTTTAATGACTTATCTATCATGTCAACTTTATTATCTTCACTCCAGTTTTGAATCTCTTTCTTGTACTTTTCATCTTCCGTTTTGAAAGATATAAAACACTTATGTCCCATATCAAAAATCTTTCTATTTAAAGTCTAACTTTACAGTTGACAGAGAACCTCTCCATCACCTTCTCGATAACAGGAGCCATATCATAATACTTATATTCTGCTAATCGACCACCGAAGATGACATTCTCTTCCTTGTCTGCCAGTCCTTTATACTTGGCATATAGCTCAGAATTCTGCTTGTCATTCACAGGATAGTATGGTTCCATACCGTCCTTCCACTCTGTGGAATACTCTTTCGAAATGACGGTCTTTGGGCATTCATACACATCCTGACCAAACATCTCGAAGTGCTTGTGCTCAATAACACGAGTGTAAGGAACTTCACGCTCTGTATAGTTCACAACTGCATTGCCCTGATAATTTGGTTTATCAATGATTTCTGTCTCAAAACGTACTGTACGATAGTTTAGTTTGCCAAACTGATAATTATAGAATTCATCTATCTTGCCAGTGAACACTATCTTGTCGGCGATACCCTCCCAATAAGAGCGGTTTTCAAAGAAATCTACATTTGTTTTCGTCTCTACTCCTTCTAACAAGCCTTCAATGAGTTTGTTATAACCACTAACAGGGATACCCTGGTACTTATCATTGAAGTAGTTATTATCGAAGATGAGACGAACTGGTAAACGTTTGATAATGAAAGCAGGAAGCTCTGTACACTTTCTACCCCACTGCTTCTCTGTATAACCCTTGATTAGTTTTTCGTAAATGTCTTTTCCTATCAACACCTGAGCCTGCTCCTCCAAGTTGCGAGGTTCTGTTACACCATCAACTTTCATACGAGCCACAGCTTCAGCTTTCTGCTCATCAATCTTAGCCTGAGCTTCTTCAGGTGTAGTTACGCCCCACATCTGATAGAAGGTGTTCATATTGAAAGGCAGATTATAGAGTTTGCCCTTATAGTTTGCCACAGGTGAATTGGTATAGCGGTTAAACTCAACGATAGAGTTTACAAAGTCCCACACCTTCTTGTTGGAGGTATGGAAGATGTGTGCTCCATACTTATGCACGTTGATACCTTCGATATTCTCACAATAGATGTTACCGCCTAAGTGAGAACGCTTATCTATCACCAAGCACTTCTTACCCTGCTTATGAGCAAGATGTGCGAAAGTGGCTCCGAAAAGACCGGAGCCAACTATTAAGTAATCATAATGATTTTCCATCTAATAATTATCGTTTTATTTTTAACAATATTTGAACTAGCATTTCGTCCTTGCAGATACATAGGATAATGAAGTAGGCTAAGACTCCACAGCAACCTTGCAGAAGCAAGATGGTGAGCGTAGGCAGTTGCAAGAGGCTTATGCCATATAAGGCTAAAGCCATCACAATGCAACCTAACGCATAAGTGAGATGTGATTTCTTAAAATATATGATAGGTATATACTTGCGACCAATGAAATACATTGACACAGTCGTGGCTACCTCAGCACCCAAATAAGCGATGGATGTTCCGATATAAGAGAAGAACGGAATCAAACACAGGTTGAGAATCAAATCAGCAACCGCTCCTATACCGCAACACAAAGTTACGATATTGATTTTCCCTTTAGGAAACAACACCTGAATGCCAAAGACATTAGAGATTGCGACCATTAATATAATCGGTGCAATAATCTGTGATGGCAATATAGAATGTTCGAACTTAACTCCACATAAAGCTGTGATAAGACTTGGCGCACAGAATATGAGACCTATCGTCATCGGAAGTGCTATTGCCAAAGTAAAGTCGTATGACTTTTGAATCAAACGATTGAATTCATCTTCCTTGTTCTCCGCGATGAGGTGGGATGCTCGTGGCATCATAACAGAACCAAGACAGGCAGACATCGTCAGCAACATTTGCATCACCTTAGTGGCTGCTGCAAAATATCCTACCGCCAAAGCATTCTTCAAGAATCCCAATAATACCGTATTCAGTTGGAGATAAATACTGGTTACCACAGAGAACGAGAATACCTTCAAGACTGGCTTGACATGTCGCTTAATATGAAGTTCTGAGAAGATGATGTTCTCACGATGGATGTACTTACGAAGACGGAAGAAGTTGAAGATATTACCACCTAAGACACCAAAGACGGTATAACAACCATAGTAGAGCAAATCTGTCTTACTATTCACAAAGATGAATAAGAGAACGACTGAAACCGTCTTGATGATAAGTCCTCGTATGGTGATATATTTAAAATCCTCTATTCCCTGATAAAACCATTCACAGCCGATAGCCGTAAAGAAGATGGTAAGGCTCAAAATCAAGAACAATGGTATGTTGACTTGAATCTGCGGAACTGTCAAACATAGGATAGCGACGATAGCGTATCCCACCAATGTCAGCATCGAATGCAGCAACAGAATCTCCATCGCCGTCCGATTCATCTGTACCACATCACTTCTATCTCTTGCTATCTCTCGGATGGCATACATCGGTATGCCCAAGCAAGTGAACAAGGAGATATAGCTGATGATGGACTGGAAGAAATTGATTTGTCCGATACCATCTGCCTCTATCACTCGGCAAACATAAGGAAAGGTTATCAATGGGAACAGCATCTGAGTTCCCGTATTGATAAGGTTGAGTATATAATTAACTTTTACTGATTGTGCCATTAGTATAAATCTACATTGATATCGAATGGTGAATCAAAGTCTTTCAGCATCGCATGCTTCGTATCCTTCTCTGAGAGATTAGCATGCTCTGTAGGAATCTTCCAATCAATACCGAGGGTATCATCGAGGATACTGATGCCTCCATCGGCCTCTGGATGATAGAAGTTATCACACTTGTATTGGAAGACGGCTGTTTCTGAGAGAACGGCGAAACCATGGGCAAAGCCCTTAGGAATGAAAAACTGAACATGATTGTCTTCTGTCAGTTCTACAGCCACATGCTTGCCATAGGTTGGTGATCCTTTGCGAATATCTACTGCTACATCAAGCACTCTACCTTTTACGCAACGTACCAGTTTGCTCTGGGTATAAGGAGGACGCTGGAAGTGTAAGCCTCGCATCACACCATAGCTGCTCATAGACTCATTGTCTTGGCAGAAGTGTACGCTATGACCCAAGATAGGAGTTACCTTTTCTTCAAACTCTCGCTCGCTGAAGCTCTCGAAAAAGTAGCCACGAGCATCACGGAAGAGGCGTGGCTCTATAATGAGAACGCCTTCTATTTCTGTTTTTACTATATTCATCGTTTCTAATATTCCAAATTCTTTTTCAATGTTTGATCTTTCTCTTCAAGTATTGAAAGGAGATACTTGCCATAGTCATTCTTTAACATTGGCTGAGCATTCTCTCTCAACTGTTCTGCGGTAATCCATCCCTGGCGGTATGCGATACCTTCCAAGCAAGCTACCTTCAAGCCCTGGCGCTTCTCCAGGACCTCAATAAAGGTGGATGCCTCTGAAAGGGAATCATGGGTTCCGGTATCGAGCCAGGCAAATCCTCTTGCCATGGTCTGAACCTTCAGCTGCTTATCCTTCAGGAACTCCTGGTTTACGGTTGTAATTTCCAACTCACCACGAGCGGATGGCTTGATATGCTTGGCTACTTCTACCACCTTGTTAGGATAGAAGTATAAGCCTACCACTGCATAGTTGCTCTTAGGATTTTCAGGCTTCTCTTCGATGCTCAGGCAATTGCCTTGCTCATCAAACTCAGCGACTCCATATCGCTCAGGATCGCTGACACGATAACCGAAGACTGTTGCCTTATTGTTCTGCTCAGCATCTACTACTGCCTGATGCAGCATCTGATTTAATCCTGCACCATAAAAGATATTATCGCCTAATACGAGGCAAGCAGAATCATTACCAATGAATTTCTCACCGATAATGAAGGCTTGGGCTAAGCCATCTGGTGATGGCTGCTCTGCATATTCGAACTTCACTCCTAACTGGCTTCCATCGCCTAAGAGGCGCTTGAAGCCTGGCAAATCAAATGGTGTTGAAATAATGAGTATTTCACGGATACCTGCCAACATCAATACTGATATTGGGTAATATATCATCGGTTTGTCGAAGATAGGAATCAGCTGCTTGCTGATTCCTTTTGTGATAGGGTACAAACGTGTACCGCTACCACCTGCTAATACTATTCCTTTCATATAATTATTATTTATTGATCAAAACAAGTTTCTAAAATCATCCCGTCCTTCTTTGTTGATAAAGCGAGCTGCACTCGGCAATTTGAAAGCGAGCTTTCATTGCACTCATTGGCATCGCTTTTTCCCATTAAAAAAGGCTTTTTTCTACCTCTCCGTCTCTCCTGCAAGGAGAGCTCCACTTTCTCCCCAAGCCCCTCTTCCTCAGGAAGCGGGGATGTAACCGCCCTCTGGTGCTCAGAACCGCTACGCTATAAGGTTGGCGGGGCATCAAAGCCCTCGCCATGTTTTGCGGGATGGGACCGCCTGGGGCATAAACAATGACGGAAAGGCTACATCCCAATTGCAAAGACGGCATTATAGCATAACGTCACTACTGAAATCTTTGGTTGTATCATTGTTATAAATTTAATAACATAAACACACTACCCAGTTGTTCCAGCAGCTTCCACTGCCAGAACAGCCTCGGGACTTATCGAGTTATAAAAAATAATCTTAAGTATCTATTGTGTGTTTCGTATGGTATCATTGAAGGGCTCACTCTGCTCTCAAGGATTCTATCTCGAATCTTTGGAAGCTTGCCTTGTAGCCGCCTTCCATCGGGCAGGGATCGTCGGGATAGACTTTGTGATACTCCTCTTCTATGTTGTCCAGATAGTCCATTATCAGCATCACCTTGTCTCTGGTGCTGTGACACTTCTTCAGCGAAGAACGAAGCAGGCAGTAGGACTGGGTATGACTGGCATAACCCTCTTAGACATGCTTGACTGAATCCTCATTCATGTGGCCAGCAACCTTTAAGGTGCGTACCACATTAGTACTGTCGCCGAGGATGGTATCCGTCAAAGCGCCCAGTGCCTTTTGTGTTTTTGTAAATCGTTTCATTTCTTAATATATTTAAAAATTCTACTATTTTTCGTTAAGCTATCGTAAATTCACCGCATTTTTGTACCTATATATGTAGGTACAGGATTCTTGGCGGTCTCAACCTTTTTTCTTAAATTCGCAGCAGCTTTCAAGAACGAGAGCTGAAGCAATCTTAAGTTACCGAATGGTGAACAGCGGGGTGAACACTTGCCCCAAGCATTCACCTTTTCGACTCAGGGGTGAACCCTAGTAAAAAGAACTTTGTATATACAGCGCATGCTAGAAATATAAGAGTCTATATTATAATGGGTTATATAGTGTTTTTAACACATTATTAACGCTAAAGGTTGGCATCGGGGTTCACCCTTCACCGACTTCATCGCCAAGTGTTCACCCACACTCTTTCGTAGAGTACGTTGCAAACAACAAAATAATATAAACAACTGCAATTTTTAAACAAAATGAAAAAAGAACAAAACAACAACAGCATGAATGGGACAGCTACGATGCCATCGTACTTCCCTTGTATCAAATCTTCGGAGAGCCATCCACTCGCCGACTTCCTAAAACCTACCTACATGTTCCAGCTCGACTTCGACCATGTGAAGAAGGAAGATATGGTCATAGAGAAGGAACCTATCGAGCTGAACAGCGACGCTGCCGTCGATCCTACGGATACTTTCGGGGACTAAGTATCTTACTTTCGACCCGTAAGTATGTTACTTTCAACCCGTAAGTATAATACTTAAACATCAAAAGCTATATGGATATAAGAAGCTATACGAAGCAGGAACTGGCTCTGCTCTATTTCCCCGATTCGTCACCCATGGTGGCAAGTGCTCATCTGATGCGTTGGATTTGTCGCAATCCCGACCTTCTGAAGAAGCTTCATGAAAGCGGATACGACAAGAACTGCAAGGAATTCACACCTATGCAAACTTCCTATATTATCTATTTTCTCGGCGAACCATAGGCTTCCAAGTATGAGAAAGTATGAGAAAGTGTGAGCAAGTATGAGAAAGTATGAAGTGGCGTTTTCAGATTTCGTATCTTTGCATTGTCATTCAAAGAGGATGATGCTCCTGCCCCATCGGGGGTAGAAGGATACTATCACTAAATTAACCACTTTATGATTCAGTACGTGTTAAAAAAGAACATCAATGAGAAGATGCCGAATGCCTATGGCAAGTTCTTCGCCTATCCGGTCATCACTCAGACCTACGACATCGACCAGCTCGTAGATCACATGGCAAGTCACAACACCCCATTTTCGCGAGGAGCGATTAAGGGTATGATTACCGACATGGTAGCGTGCATCCGAGAGTTGGTGCTCCAGGGCATCGCAGTGAAGATTGCCGACCTCGCCATCCTCTCCATTGGTATCAAGAACAAGGCGGGAGCCGCTACCGAGAAGGAGTTCACCATTGCCAAGAACATCGAGGGCTTGAAGATTAGAGCGCGTGGCACGGGCGATTTCAGTTGCCTGAATCTCAGCCTCGACGGAACGCTGAAGAAGGCCTCTGCCCTGTTAGGGGATGGCACCACCACGGATACCAACCCGGATACCGGGAAGGATACCCCTGGTGGCGACAACACCGACCAGGGCGGTAGCGGAACCACTGGAGGCTCAGATGTAGGCATATAGTCCTAGCCTCCTGGCATCTGAAACAAGAGAAAGCGCATCGGCAGGATGCAGTCCGGAGTAATCCGAGGGCACATCAGGAATGAAATTCAACATTGTCAAATCATCGCCCTGAACGGATGCTTGCTCGTCCTGCCCGCTTCCTTCTTGGTCTCCCACACGGATCTCACGGATCTCACGGATTTTTTTTCGTTGCAAGCAACGGTACTCACCAAGCCTCACAGGAAAGATTCCATAGGAGTCAAAATCCGTGAGATCTGTGAGATCTGTGAGAAAAGTAATCACTAATCATTAATTACTAATTAACATGAAAAAGGAAACTATCAAGAAAGTAATCAACTTCGTCATCACTGTCCTCACTGCCGTCCTCAGCGCCTTCTGTGTGCAGAGCTGCGCCAGCCTCTAAGTCGCACACGGAAAATCCGTGAGATCTGTGAGATCCGTGTGCAAAATTAAACATTTATCCTTTAAAATCCAAAGAATCCTATGAAGAATCAAAGAAAAATCAATCTGATCGTGGTACATTGCAGTGCCACACGTGTTAACCAGGACTTCCCGGTAGAAGCATTGGAAGCCTGCCACAAGGCAAGAGGCTTCAAGAGCATCGGCTACCACTACTACATTACGAAGGATGGCGTGGTCTATCCCTGCCGTCCAGAAACCGAGGTGGGGGCTCACGCCCGCCACTACAACGCCCACAGCATCGGAATCTGCTACGAGGGTGGTCTTGACGAGAAAGGCAAGCCTGCCGATACTCGCACTCCAGCCCAGAAGGAATCTCTGGAAGACCTCCTCTACAGTCTCGCCCTCGACTATCCTGGTGCCGAGATACTAGGTCATCACGACCTCCCCTGGGTTCGCAAGAGCTGTCCTTGCTTCGATGTCAAGGAATGGCTGAAGGAAATCGACTTCCATCTCTAGAAAATGCTCCTCATCTGAAAACAGATGGGGAGTTTTTTTCGAATCCCTCCGTCTCCCTTTAGCCAAAGGGAGCTCCACCTTTCTCACCAAGCCTCTCTTCAATGGTCTTTACACCCCCTTCGGTTCCCCCGTTCCCGGTGGACAGAAACCTCAGGAACGAGAGGATGTAACCGCCCTCCGGTGCTCAGAACCGCTACGCTATAAGGTTGGCAGGGCATCAAAGCCCTCGCCATGTTTTGCGGGATGGGACCGCCTTATTATTAGAGCATTTGCTTAGAAGAACGGCGAATCAATCTATATCCATAATTATCTGCTACAGCGTTTTGTAAAAGGTGGATGCTTGGGACAGGAATATCTATATATTCATGCAAAGCATCACGACTTTCAATGAACAATTTATAGATACCATCATGCTCTCCAACAATAGCTTTAAATTTAAACCATGCGCCTTTTATAGAAAACATATCTAAGTACAATTCTGGATCATATGTAAATTCTAAATTCTTCAGTTCGATTTCTGTCGTAGCAACTTCTTTAACTAAAGCCCATTTTTCCTTAGTGTCAACAGTGAATATTGAGTTATCATCTATATCTTTGAAATCTGAAGATATAGCCTCATGATCAATACGTATAACCTCGCATCGTATTGGGGTATTATTTTCTTTAAGTACCACATCTACATAATTACCAATTCTTAAATCTTCTATTCTCATATTATTAAATTATTATAGGACAGAAAGGATGAGGCGTGCTCTTATGAGAACGCCATCTATTTCTGTTTTGATTATATTCATTGGTTTAACTTTTGTTCTTAAAAATAAGAAGTTCTAAAATCATCCCGTCCTTCTTTACCATTAAAGAAGGTGATTCTTCGAAAACCTACCCGTCCTTCCTTACCCTTAAGGAAGGCTCCACCTTTCTCACTAAGCCTCTCTTTCCTCAGGAACGAGAGGATGTAGCTGGCTACGCTATAGCCTCCGCCAGAGTTCTGGTATCGTCAGCGAAGCCTGTGCCCTAAAGGGCTGACGATGATAGCTTACGCAATAGAATTGCGAGTATTTGTCAGCTGGCGCATCAACTGTTCTAACTACCCATATTCTTTTTGATATTAGCAATATCTCTTTTGATAGAATCCAATTCTAACTTTATTGGCTTAGGAATTCCTTTTTGCCAATCTACACATCCTTCATAATCTATGCTAAACAGAACATGTTCTACAGAATCTACCAAACTATATACATATTCCGGATTATCAACTAACTTTACTCCTGTCTCGTCAATCCGTTTGGTTAACTTTTCCACTTTACTATGCATTCTCTTTGACTCTAATGCAGACTGTAACCCTAAAACAAGTCCAATAACAAACTGAGTTATACTTAACGAGAGATTTCTCTCCATCCAATAGCAGATAAATGAAACTGTAAGAGAAAGCACCAATAAACATCCCGGAGTATACTTGCTACAAAAACATCTATAAAAGAAATCTTTCATATATTTCATTGCTTTAAAAGTATATCACCATTACAGCGTCACCACTATATTACAAGTAGTTACACCTATCAGTTTTTTGAAAAAAGTTATTTTGTATCGTTTGTTGGGTTAAGGATTGCTAAGCACACTCCTTCACCTTATCTGTTCTTTCAACATGGTAACGATTTGCCCCACCTGTCTTTAAGAGTTCAATACTCTATTGGGGCAGACTTTGCCCTATCATTCTCTCCAGATACCCATATAGTTCATCTTCCACATTGCTATAGTCGCAATAGGGACTATCGTCGTTAAGCATATCTTCCATACGAGAATCACCCCAGGCTAACTCCAGGTCACCAAAAAGACGATGATGCTTATTGGTCAGCAACAGATGGAAATCCATTGCCTCCTTCGTCTGCCAAGAAATATCTGGATGCTGGCGCAAATGACAGTACAGATGACGTAGCACATCTAAGAATAGAACGACACTTGTCTGAACTCCACCACACCAATATGAATCAAACCACCTTTCATGTTTTCTACATGCCTTACCTAAATGGTCGAACAAACAGAAGATTAAAGAAATGGCTTCCTGATATTGCTTGTTGCGGATATACTCATGTACATTATGAATGAATGGGAACAGACTTCGGGAAACTTCCCGCTCTTCTTCACGAACTATTGCTGCATCAAAAGCGGCAGAAACTTCAGCTTGATGTTCAGACTCAAACTTATTCCATTTGCAACTACACCATTTCTTGATGCTTTCCATCGCTGGTCGATATTCCTTATAGCCTCGCTCCTTCCACTCTTCCAGGATATCAAAAACCATCTGATTCAAATCATAAGGGGTGGTCTTGCAGTCATTGCGATACCAATCGTTATAGCATTCGTAGTAGCCATCCACAAACCATTCATTACGGAACCAGAAATGGCAATCCTCCATGTAATTCATCTCAAAAAGGAGATGAAGATACTTGAGCTGGTCTATATCCAGACCATCCAGTTTTGATTTCAGGTTTCTGAGATAGAAACGTGATTGAGCAGGTTTTGTTTTAGCAGCCTCCACTTTCACTTTAGCCGCAGCATATCGCTGTTCGACATAGGGAGCAAATGACTCACTTATCTCATCCAGCATCACAAATCCATCCTTGCCTTTGTTTGCATTATTGACCACTACCCAAACCATACATTTCAAATGGTGATATTTGAGCAAGTGACGTTTCCAAAGAACATTTTCCTTGCCACTTGATATGATATCGTGAGCAAGGACAATCTCCTCATCATCTAATATCGATACCATTTCTTCGGGATGTGATACGACATAGGATGATATATAATCTGCCATCTTCTCTTTCGACCAAGACATTGGAATCTTCAAGGCTATATCTTGTCCAATAGCCACAAGATTGTCTTTAGAAAGCATCTGTAAACAAGAAGAATATCTCTTCGTTGTATCGTACGTCGAAGAATGAAATGTAATATAGTAACGGGTAGCCATTTTTTATTATTTTGTTCCTCATTGCAGTATCGCTCTGCACTTGTCGCCACTCGAATGAGGAATATAATTTTATTAACCTATGCTTGACTTATAGATAAACATTACAACACACAAAATGATTCTGCTTCCTTACCGGTTCTGCGGCGATGGTCATCACGCATTCGCTTTTCCATTTGTGCTATGTATTCTGCCTTTCGTTCCCTAGAAGTCTTGAAGGGACGTATAAAATCTGCTCTTTTTTCTTCTATGTTCATAACGTAAGCTTCTTATTAATTATTGTATTGTTTTTTTCGAAAACCTACCTTCAATAGTCTTTACGACCCCTTCGGTTCCCCTTGTAGGGGACAGAAACCTTCCTTACCCTTAAGGAAGGCTCCACTATTCTCACCAAGCCTCTCTTCAATGGTCTTTACACCCCCTTCGGTTCCCCCGTTCCCGGTGGACAGAAACCTCAGGAACGAGAGGATGTAACCGCCCTCCGGTGCTCGGAACCGCTACGCTTTATGGTTGGCGGGGCATCAAAACCCTCGCCAGATTGTACGGGATGGGACCGCCTGGGGATAACTTGCTATAAACTTGGTAGGACAGGCTAGGACTTGTGCTTCACTTCTCAACCTTTAAGGTAATCTCATCACCAAAAGTCAAGATGACACGCTTGGCGTTCTCCTGCTCTAAGGTCTGCACCTGATTCTCAAGCCAAAGGCTCATGAAGGAAAGGTCAGGATGGTACAAATCCGTATAGCGATAGACTTCCGGGAAACCATGAACTTGATCCGTGGCTGTAATTTCCAAGAAATATTGAGGGGCTGGCGAGGTACTTTTCCTCGTCAGTACCACTTGCTTAAGATCTAACATTTCCATATACTCTATTCGATTTTTTGCAAGAATGCTTTAGGAATATATCCTGTCGTAACAGCACACAACCCCTTGATACTCACATAAAGTTTATGATCTTTTTTGATACGGACGACATAGCCTTCCGCTCCTTTCAAAGGACCTTCAATAACTCTGAACTTGTCTCCTTTGGTAAACTTCGGATTATACTCATCATAAAAATCCAGTCCTTCAACACCAGAAGTTGCCACAATATTGAAGATTTTCACTTCGCGTTCTGAAATTTTAGAAGGTTCTTTCAAGTTCTCTGAATTTTTGCCACGATAGAGCATCACTTTATTGAGAAACATACGCTCCATCTCTTCTGCTTCTATTCTCGTGGTACGGAAAAGAATGAGAGATGGCATAATGGGAACTTCCTTCACCAATTTCTTTTTCTTATTCTTGTCCCAATATTCTTGTTTCACATCATAAATATGTTCTATCTCATTGGTAACGAAATATGCCTTGATAGGCTTTCCTTTCCCAAAAAATATCTTGAATGCATACCAACTCTTCTCGTTGTCTGGTTGTATCATTGTTTATTTTTTTCTATTTTGATCAGGGTGTACTTCTCATTCCCCCGTGTCGTGAAATCATGTTTCAAAACACTTGGCAAGAAAGGGTTGGTTAGTCTATTCCCAATAACGGAAACCTCTAATCACAGACGTACTCCTGATCCAAGAGCATGATAGTCTGCAACCCTTGGAATGATTAGCTGTCCGATTCCTTTGTCCTCAAAATCCTTCCCTCAATCACTCCCGTTCTTCTGAATCTCTACATAAGAGATACAGAATCACCTTGCAAAAATACGAAAAATGTTGGAAACAAGCAAATTATGCGTGTTAAAAAATTAATATTGTTCTATAAAAATCAACATTTTTTTACTATTCTTTTAATACATAAATTCCTAAGTCGTTGATTGAACGAAAGTTTTCGGCATTTCTGTATCTCTTATGTAAAGATTCAGAAAAATTGGTTCATTTTGGTTCATTTTTCGAAAACCCTCTTTTTATTCTTTTTTGTGGCTCATAGGGCTGCCAGTATCTTGGCGTTGGCATCATCCACTTCTGAGCTTTTGATGGAGCGGAGATAGATTTGTGTGGTGGTTTCGGAATGATGTCCCAATGCCTCGCTGATAACGGAGATAGAGACATCATTGTCTCTTGCCGCCGTTGCCCAGGAATGGCGGGCGATATAGAGGGTAAGTTTGCCCTTGATGCCTATCTTAGTTCCTAGCTTCCTGAGGTGGTAGGAGATACGGGCTTCCGCATTGTGATACAGGCGCGCCTCTTCCTGCATTTTGTCAATAGTTTTATCCTGTCTTTTGTTTCCATCATCAACAAGGAAAGGAAAGAGATAAGATGAGGAGGCGGTCTGCGCCTGGTACTTTTCCATCAACTCCTGCATCTCCTTCTCCCATCGGATGGTGAGGCGCTGTCTTGTCTTGCTTCGGGTGTAATAAAGATAACCGTCCTTGAGGTCGGATTTGCGGAGATGTGCCAGGTCGATGAAAGAGATACCACGCAGATAGAAACTCATCAGGAATGTATCTCTTGCCATCTCTTCCTTGGGAGTGAGATCCTTGACAGATTGCAGACTCTTGATCTGGCTGACTTCCTCTGTAGGTATGGCTCTCTTGCGGGTTTGGGCAATACCGGTATAGACATCCGTAAAGGGATGCTGCTGTGGCGTCAGTCCCTTTGCCACAGCTTTGTTATAGGTGGCACGGAGGATGCGGAGATAGAAGGAGCTGGTGTTTCTGCATACCTCCACCGTATGATGCAGATATGCCTCATACGAGCGCATCACTTCTGCATCTATCTCTTTTAGGGCAATATCCTTGTTATCCCGGTATCGCTTAAAGCTGTTGAGGGTTGCCTTGTAATGCAGCGAGGTGCGGTATTGCCCGTTCTTCAGCAACAGGGCGATGAGGAGGTTCATGAACTGGAATAACGACTCTGATGTTTTCTTGTTTCTTGCCATAACGATTGTGTATTTATGAAGTTTATTAATATATGATAGGGGCACCTCTGTCTCTATTCAAGAAACAAAGATGCCCCTATATAATATATTAATCAGCTGATATTCTGCTTTTTGTCTTACAAACTCTCACCAAAATCTTTTCTGAACTTCTCTGCTAGTTCTTCCTGCCAATAACCTACTTCCTTCAGGCGACCAAAGAAGAAATCAGAATACGAATCCTGCATTGATGTAGAATCCTACATTCTTGCCCAGGTTGGAATAATTGGCCTGAATGCTTACCGGACCCAGGACGAAATCATAGGATGCCCGCAAGGCTCCTCCCCACAAATCATCACCGATGAGAATATGGGAATCCGGATGCTTCCTATGTGGTAGGCTTCTGTATGCGATGGTTTCTGTAGCCTGCCGTGTTTCCAGTCTTGCCATGTTTCATTTGTTGGCAACGAAACCTTCCTTTTCTTGGAAAGAGGAATATGAACGATATATTTCTCTCTTTCTTCTTTAGAAAGGAATGTCTCTGATTCCCTTTTCACCTGATCGCTCAGCAGGAGGCTGCAGGGATTGCGGAGATTGCATAGGTTGCAAAACTTGCGGATATTGCAAAGCTTGCTGGGCTTGCATAGGCGTATGCCACAAGAAGCCGAGCAGGAACAATAAACATAATGTCATTCTTTGACGTACCATCATATTGCTCAGGGTTTTAAAGAATAACTGACACGGCAAAGATACGAAGAAAGAATGGTACTAGCAAGTAAAACTACGATAAAATTGAAAATCCCCCTATTTTTCTTGCGAAATCAAAATATTCGTCGTATCTTTGCAGAAAGAATTTATGAATCCACTTGAAAAAGTGGATTCAAATATAGAAAATAAGAAATCAAATAAATCATCATCATAATAATATTAACAATCATAATTTATGGCTAACTTACAACAATCAGCAACTCATTTTGCAGATACCAAACCCCATTATGCACTGCTCGACGGATTGCGAGGCGTGGCAGCATTGCTCGTGGTGTGGTATCATGTGTTCGAAGGCTACCAGTTTGCATCCGGCTCAGCCATCATCCAGGAGATCAACCACGGCTATCTGGCGGTTGACTTCTTCTTCATTCTTTCCGGTTTCGTCATCGGCTACGCCTATGATGACCGTTGGGGAAAGACATTGACACTGGGAAAATTCTTCAAGCGCCGCCTCATCCGCCTGCATCCGATGGTAGTGATGGGTGCCTTGATAGGATTCGTAATGTTCATCCTTCAGGGAGCCGTAACCTGGAACGGCACACCGGCTCCGATACCTGCGATGATGATAGCCCTGCTCTGCGCCATGCTGATGATTCCCGCCCTGCCAGGTGGCGGATACGAGGTAAGAGGCAATGGCGAAATGTTTCCGCTCAACGGCCCCGCCTGGTCGCTCTTCTTCGAGTACATCGGCAACATCCTCTATGCCCTTTTCATCCGGAGGCTCTCCACCAGGGCTCTGGCTATTCTCGCCGGAATCCTATCCATCCTGCTGCTTTGGTTCACGGCTACGGATGTATGCGGATATGGCATGTTTGGTGTGGGCTGGACGCTCGATGGTCTCAACTTCTGGGGTGGACTTCTGCGCATGCTCTGCCCGTTTACGATAGGAATGCTGCTGTCCCGTGTTTTTCATCGCATCCAGTTCAAGGTAAAGGGTGCGTTCTGGATCAGTTCCATCATTCTTCTCCTGCTCTTCCACGTACCTTATATAGAGAGCATGGTTGGCGGCAGTAGTGTGGGCAGCGTTGATGGCATCATGGAGAATGGCATCATGCTGAATGGTGTTTTCGAAGCAGTGTGCATCATTCTGATTTTCCCGGCGATAGTATGGCTGGGAGCGAGCGGAACAACAACCGACCGTTTCAGTACCCGCATCTGCACGTTCCTTGGCGACATCTCCTTCCCGCTCTATATCGTACACTATCCGTGCATGTATTACTTCTATTCGTGGCTCATCGAGAAGCAGCTCTTCACGCTTGGTGAAACCTGGCCCGAGGCACTCATCACCTGTGCGGTTTCGATAGCAGCAGCCTGGCTCTGTCTGAAGTTCTACGACCTGCCAGTGCGCAGATGGCTGGCGAAGAAATAAAGAATCGCCACCTTTTTTATATTATCCCCCATTTTTTCTTGCGAAATCAAAATATTCGTCGTATCTTTGCAGAAAGAAATTGCAGAAAGGTGGATGGCTCACAAAAAGCTATCCTGAAAACATAGGAGATCAGATTATGACAGATACAGAAATGAACGATAGAAGATTGCCGGTAGGTATCCAGTCTTTTGAGAAAATAAGAAAAGAAGGATACCTCTATGTTGACAAAACGGATATGATATGGAAACTTGCTCATAGCAACAAGACTTATCATTACCTGAGCCGCCCACGCCGCTTCGGTAAGTCGATTCTCGTGGATACACTCCAGGCTTACTTCGAGGGGAAAAAGGAACTCTTCGAAGGATTGAAGGTGATGGAGCTGGAGAAAGACTGGACCTGCTATCCTGTCATTCGACTCGACATGAGTTGCGGAGGAGCTACCCCCGAAGAACTCAACTCCTATCTCGATGATGCTTTCTATAAACTCGAACAGAAGTATGAGGTAGCCGTGCGCCCGGAGGCTTCCCTTGCCGTCCGCTTCCAAAACATCATCGAAACAATGTTTCAGAAAACCGGGAAACAGGCGGTTATCCTCATCGATGAGTATGATTCTCCATTGCAGCATTCCTGGAAGACTCCAGAGCATGATGCCTGCACAGCCATCTATAAATCTGTGTTTGCCGTCTTGAAAAAAAAGGACGAGCACGAGCGTTTCGTCTTCATCACGGGCATTACCAAGTTTACGCAGATTTCTCTCTTCTCTGTGCTTAACAATCTGAGCAACATCAGTTTTGATGCACCTTACGCCACCATCTGCGGCATTTCGAAACAGGAAGCTGCCGACAACTTCATACCTGAGATTGAGGCAATGGGAGAAGAAAACGGATGGATTCCTGAGGAGACGCTGAAGCAGCTCACAGCGTTTTACGACGGATATCATTTCTGCAGCGATAACATGGTAGATATATTCAATCCGTTCAGCCTCATCAATGCCCTGGAGGATAGGAAATTGAGAAATTACTGGGCTTCATCTGGCGCCACTTCCCTATTGCCAAAGTTCGTGGATGACATGGAAATGAAGATGGAATATTTTGACCACTGCTTCATCGAGGGCGATACCCTGGAGACATCGGACGTGGTGAATGGCGGAGCCGAGCTCTTCCTCTACCAGTCGGGGTATCTCACCATCAAGGGTTACGATGATGGCGTTTACATCCTGGGCTTCCCTAACTTTGAAGTTCGCAAGGCATTATACCGGGTAGTGGTTCCTGCCCTGACCATGAAGTCGAATTCGGAAGTGGTTTCTGCGCAGAGCTTTCTCAGAAAAATGATGCAAGACGGCAATACCGCTGAAGCCAAGAAGGCATTGAAGGCTCTAATCGCCGATGTTCCATACAGCAACAAGAAGATGGCTAGCATGGATATGGAGGAGCGTTACCGACTGATAATGAGCACGATATTCAGAGCCTTGGGATTTAGGGTGGAAGTAGAGAGAATGCTGGCCACTGGCAGAATAGACATGATTGTGGAGGTTCCGTCCATTATCTACGTCCTGAAACTGAAGCTATCTAACAATGGCGGCATTTCTGCTGCCGAGAGCCAGATAAAGGAAAAGAGCTACACAGAACCATTCAAGGCCGACAAGCGCAAGGTCATCACCCTGGCAGTGGAACTCGATGAAACAGGCAAGGGATTGATAGATTGGAAAGAAGTGGATGAGTCTTTGTAAAATACAACTCCAAACAAACATCCCGCCAGATGTCCTACCGGATTCAAAATCCGTTGGGACACCTGGCGGGTTCTTTTGTTTATCATAAAGACTAATGATACTCCTTTCTTTCTATCCTTCCTGACCCGCATGTTCAGCTTACGAGGATCTTGGCGCATATCCCAGAGATCCACCAGCCAGAGGATATCTTTCTCTTCATTGTAGAAATAGATAATCTTGAAGTTCTTCATGATGATGGCACCACGAAACTTTCTCCATTTCTGCAATTCAGGTACAAACGGATAACTCTCAGGCATCAACCTCAGCTGATATTTAATACCAATCAAGCTATCAATCCACTTTTTGGCTGTTTTTCTGCCGAATTCCAACAAAGCGTAATCTACACATTTGTCAAATTCGCTATCAAACAAATCATCTGCCTTTATCTCCATTGCGCAATCTTCTGTTCTAATCTTGCAATCAAATCATCCACTGGATGACCATAGTTCGGGTCATCTAAATGCTTGTCTATTTCAGCGCAATGCTCCATCACCTGCTCCAGCGAGCGCCCCATAGGATAGGAATCAGTGTCGTAAGCCTCATCCCATGATACGGATGATACAGATGAAGCTGATGATGCCATAGAACGATAAGCAGGCGATGGCTCACATACCTTATCCCCTGCAATCTTCGATTCCTCGATATGATATTTCTTTTCCTCCATAATTCATTCTTTTTTAAGTTCTACATAATCATTTATATTTTGAGACTGAGAACCTTTTTGGATTCTGTCTCATATCCCAAATGTCAACAATATGCACCACATCCAAGGATTCATCATAATAATAAACCAACTTGAAATTACGCATAAAATTAGCACCCCGAAGCAAATAACTAAACTTTGGAGCACCAAGAAAAGGGGGTTTACCTTCAGGATATTTTTTCAGGAAGTTCTGAATTTTCATCAGTTCTTCTTTCCATCTTCGAGCTGTTTTCTTGCCAAAATTCTCATAAGCATCGATAATATACTGGCGTTCCTTTTCTTCATACAGCTTGTGGACAACTATCTCAGCCAAGGGAATTCCTCATATAAACGTTCATTAAAGGCATCAACAGATTCCCATTTAGAAGGATCATCCTTAATGGTTTCACAATAATCTATACTATCCAAAAGACCCTCATAGCTAAAATGATTTTTAAGAACAGGAATTTCATCTTTCTGCTCTATCCCAGAATCAATCACGTGATGAGATACAGACTCTGATGCAACAGATGCATAGGCTGGCGATGGCTCACAGACCTTATCCCCTGCAATCTTCGATTCCTCGATATGATATTTCTTTTCCTCCATATTTCTTTCGCTTTTAAAGTTCCACGTTTTTAACTTCCGGATGATTCCGAACCCTCTATAAATCAGAATCCTCACCCTTCAAGTGGCAAAGGTACGAAGAAAGATTGGAAATCGCAAGAAAATCTGAAAGAAAATGGCATAGAACGCTGAAATCAATGTACAGATGGAAGGAGATAACAAGATGGTAAAAGAGAAGCAAGAGGTGGTCCACAAAGCAAGAAGGCAATCTCAAGTGAACTTAATCACTTTTGATTGCCTTCTTTTTTTTATCATTAATCGTAAAGTAATATTCTGATTCTATTTTTCGCTTCCTGAGAAAATCTTGATGCGCTGTTCCTCAGAGAGCTTGCAGATGAGAAGCGTTCCGTCTTCCTCAGCTACGATATAGCCGTCGAGTCCCTGGATAACCACCTTCTTCTCGTTCATCGTATGGATGATGTTGTTCTTTGATTCTATCATCTCGATGTTTTTGCCAATCAGGGCATTGCCGTTGAGGTCCTTGCGGCTCTGAGCCAGCAGACTGCCCCATGTGCCCAAATCACTCCAACCGAAATCGGCTGGCATCACGAAAATCTCCTCTGCCTTCTCCATGATGGCATAGTCTACCGAGATACTCTCACATTCAGGATAACGGAGATCTATCTCTTCCTGCTCCTTGTCGGTGCCATAGATGCTTCTCATGCTCTCGAAAATCTTGGCGATGGCAGGCTGATAAACGCGGAAAGCATTCACGATGGTGGCAGCACTCATCACGAAGATGCCCGCATTCCAGAAGAAACTCTTGTCCTTGATATATTCTGTTGCCGTTGCCAGATCAGGCTTCTCTCTAAACTGGTCTACACGGAATATTTCCTTGTTTCTTGCCGAAGGAGTAGTCAAATCTGCCTGAATATAACCGTAGCCTGTCTCCGGACGGTTGGGCTTCATACCGAGCGTCACGATACTGTCGGTCTCGCTGGTAAATTTCATGGCAGAAGCTATCACTCTTCTGAACTCATTACCATTAGTAACAATATGGTCGGATGGTGTTACCACGATATTGGCATGTGCATCCTTCTCCTTGATGCGCCAACTGATATAAGCGATGCAAGGAGCCGTATTTCTGCGGCAAGGTTCCTGAAGGATGTTACTCTCCGGTATCTCAGGCAACTGCTCATGAACCAATGCTGCATATTTCTTGTTGGTGACAACCCACACGTTTTCCGGGTCACAAATACCTTCAAAACGGTCGAAGGTGAGTTGCAACAGCGTACGTCCCGTTCCTAGAACATCGATAAATTGCTTTGGCTTTTCAATGGTACTCATAGGCCAGAATCTACTGCCTACTCCACCTGCCATTATTACTAAATGATTATTTTTATGAGCCATAATTTAAAAATATATTTTAATAATGGGCAAAGGTACTAAAAATTATCTGTATAAACGAAAAAAAAGGATGGAAAAAACTTCCATCCTTTATTATTTGTCATTTTCTGACTGATTTATATCAAAAAAGACTGATTTCAATCCCTAAAGACTGATTTACATGATCATGATTTTCAGCAAAAGCCCGTTTAGAGCTTTGCCAATTCTGCCTTCCAGTTGGCATAAGCTTCGAGATAAGCCTGGCGGTTAGCCTCATCCGGTTCGATAACAGCCAACTTCTTCAGGGTTGCAAATGCCTCATCATGGTCCTTGTAGATACCGGCACCGATACCAGCACCCTTGGCAGCACCGGCACTACCATCTGTCTCATAGAGTTCGATGGTGGCTCCACTTACGCCAGCCAATGTATCTCTGAACAATGGGCTGAGGAACATGTTAGCCTTACCGGCGTGGATTTTCTTGATGTCCATACCCATCTGCTGCATAATTTCCATACCATAGCAGAAGCTGAATACGATACCCTCCTGAGCTGCACGTACGATGTGGGCACGGTTGTGCTTGGTGAAGCTCAAGCCACGGATGGAGCAGCCCACCTCTCTGTTCTCCAATACACGCTCAGCACCATTTCCGAATGGGATAATCTTCACGCCGTCGCTACCGATTGGCACACCGGCAGCCAGGTCATTCATATCAGCATAGCTGACGTCTGGAGTAACATTGCGATGAACCCAGGCATTCAGGATGCCGGTACCATTGATGCAGAGCAATACGCCGAGACGGTCGAGCTCTGTGGTATAGTTGACATGTGCGAAGGTATTCACGCGACTCTTAGGATCGTAGTTCACATCACCGAGCACACCGTAGACCACGCCAGATGTACCCGCTGTACTTGCGATTTCACCAGGGTTGAATACGTTGAGGCTGACAGCATTGTTAGGCTGGTCGCCGGCACGGTAAGAGATAGGAGTACCCTCCTTGAGTCCGAGTTCATCAGCAGCAGCCTTGCAGACTACGCTCTGTACAGAGAATGTAGGAGCAATGTCGGCAATCATACTCTCATCAAATCCGAAGTAATCGAACAGGAACTTGGCAGGCTTCTTGGCTGTAAAGTCCCACATCATACCCTCAGAAAGACCGCTGATGGTAGTCTTCACCTCACCGGAAAGCTTCATGGCGAGATAATCGCCTGGGAGCATGATTTTATCAATCTTGTCGAAGAGCTCTGGCTCGTTCTCCTTCACCCATGCCAGCTTAGAGGCAGTAAAGTTGCCTGGAGAGTTGAGCAGATTGCGCAAGCAGAGGTCTTCTCCCAGTTCACGGAAAGCCTTCTCGCCATAAGGTACGGCACGGGAGTCGCACCAGATGATAGATGGGCGCAACACCTGCTGGTTCTTGTCAACGCAAACCAATCCGTGCATCTGATAAGAGATACCGATAGCGAGGATATCCTCACCCTTGGCACCGCATTCAGTCATGATTTTCTTCAGCGCCAGCTTGGCATTATCCCACCACATCTGTGGATCCTGCTCAGCCCATCCAGCCTTCACCGCCATGATAGGCGCCTCATGGTCTGGATAAAACGCAGACGCTACAATTTCACCGTTGTCTACATCGGTAAGAGATGCCTTTACCGAACTGGAACCTACATCAAAGCCTAATAAATATCTTCTAGCCATAATTAGTTCATTTTATATGTTTATTATAATTAAATTGTTCTTTCTTTATATAATACGAACCAACATGGAATTCCCCCCGAAATGAAATATATTTTTTCTTGCTATTTACAGATTATCTCCAAAGAGATCGTTGCTAACGTAGTCATTTCCGCTGTCGAAACCGGAATTATCCTCCTCGTTATTGATGCCAGCCGTGGCAGAAGAAGAGAAGTCGAGCATTAGCTGCTGAACCTGAACCGACTTGAAATTGATATGATAAACACCATACCCCTTGCCTTTCTCAATAAGCGAACCTGGGTCTTTGGCGCAACGGGTGAGATACTGTGTGACATAGGCATGCACATCCTTATAATTCAATGGTGTAAAGATTGAATTACATGAATTATAAACATGACGGGCAATCTTCTCAAGTTTGAGACCATTGCTGCCCGCAGCCATCAACACTCTGAATATCTCCTGATCTATAGACATGGTTACTGTAATAATAAAGTTTTTAAGTCAAAACAAAGATAAAGAACAAAGAAAAAGAAAGACTAGAGACAGAAAGAGCCGCGGCATTCTCCTGAAAAGAAAACCGCGGCTCCTTGAGATTTCTTATTTAAGCGAGAGCAACCTTGTTGTCCTCGTCCTTAATCTTACCCTCTTTGAAGAGCCAACCGAGACCGAGGATAGTTTCCTCTGTGCTGATACCAGCAGCCTTAGCAATCTCTGCAACTGTCTGAGGCTTCTCTGCAGCAGCAAGAGCCTGATAAACATCACCAGCACGGAAGCCAGCGTTTTCTGCGTTCAAGTAAAGAACGTCCTTCTTTGCAACAGTTGTCTTCTTTGCAACTGGAGCCTTCTTTGTAGCTGTCTTCTTTGTGGCAGCTGTCTTTGTTGTTGATTTCTTTTCTACCATGATTTTAGTAAAATAATTATAGTCTCTATATAAGCACCACTTGATGCTTCACTTCCTTTTGAAGGAAGCATCTGATGATGCCCTTGCTTTAGTCATTTTTTAACACCTTTCAGCGTTATCTTTTATTTTGTACTGCAAATTTATAACATTTTTTTCAGATTATCAACTTTTTATTGAAAAAAATGACGTATAATAAATAAAAGCGCAGCATTTCTTGACTTACATCAAGATAATGCTACGCTTTTTTGCTTATATTCAGCGATTTAGCTAAAATATTAATCCTTTAAGTCTAACTTGATTTCCAACTCATCGAGCTGCTTTGGATCCAACTCTGATGGTGCATCAAGCATCACATCGCGGCCTGAATTGTTCTTAGGGAATGCGATACAGTCGCGAATGCTGTCGAGACCTGCCAAGATGCTGACGAAGCGGTCGAGACCGAAAGCAAGACCTGCGTGAGGTGGTGCTCCATACTTGAAGGCATTCATCAGGAAGCCGAACTGAGCCTCAGCACGCTCTGGTGTAAAGCCGAGAACCTCGAACATCTTCTCCTGCAACTGGGTGTCGTGGATACGGAGAGAACCTCCACCCACTTCGATACCGTTGCAGACAAAGTCGTATGCCTTGGCACGAACCTGCTCTGGATGCTCATCGAGCAATGGGATATCGTCTGGATTTGGCATGGTGAATGGATGATGGGTAGCCATCAGGCGCTGCTCCTCGTCGCTCCACTCGAAGAGAGGGAAGTCAATAATCCAGAGACACTTGAATACGTTCTTGTCGCGCAAACCAAGACGCTCACCCATTTCAAGACGCAGAGAGCAGAGCTGGATACGGGTCTTGTTGGCATTGTCGCCACTCAGGATCAATACCAGGTCGCCATCCTTGGCACCCATCACGGTCTTGATCTCAGCCAATTCCTCTGGAGTATAGAACTTATCGATGCTACTCTTGATAGTACCATCAGCATTATACTTGATGTAAACCAATCCCTTGGCACCTACCTGTGGACGCTTCACGAAATCGGTCAGTTCATTAAGCTGCTTGCGGCTATAGTCAGCGCATCCAGGAACGCAGATACCACCGATATACTTAGCCTCATCAAATACGGCGAAGATTCCCTTGCCCTTGAAAGCTTCCTTGAGTTCTACAAACTCCATGCCGAAGCGCAAGTCTGGCTTGTCGCTACCGAAGCGGCGCATAGCATCATGCCATGTCATCTGCTCCAGCTTAGGCAATTCTACGCCACGGATTTCCTTAAACAGGTGGCGTGCCATCTCTTCGAAAAGATTGATGACATCATCCTGGTCTACGAAACTCATCTCGCAGTCAATCTGTGTAAACTCTGGCTGACGGTCAGCACGGAGGTCCTCATCACGGAAGCACTTGGCAATCTGGAAGTAGCGGTCGAAACCTGCTACCATCAGAAGCTGCTTCAGGGTCTGAGGGCTCTGAGGAAGTGCATAGAACTGTCCTGGGTTCATACGGGAAGGAACCACGAAGTCGCGGGCACCCTCTGGAGTACTACCGATGAGGATAGGAGTCTCAACCTCCATAAAGTTCTGGCTGTCGAGGAAGTTACGGATGAGGATGCACATACGGTGGCGCAACTCCAGGTTCTTGCGTACGGCAGGGCGACGCAAGTCGAGGTAACGATACTTCATACGGATATCATCACCACCATCAGTATTATCTTCGATAGTGAAAGGAGGAGTCTGGCTCTTAGAGAGCACGTTAAGTTCCTTCACCAGGATTTCAATATCACCGGTATCCATCTTAGGATTCTTGCTCTGTCGCTCGCTTACTGTACCCTTAATCTGGATGCAGTATTCACGACCCAGCTTGTTAGCTGCATCGCACAAGTCCTTGTTATCGGCCTCATTGAAGACCAACTGTGTGATACCATAACGGTCGCGCAAGTCAACGAATGTCATACCACCCATCTTTCTTGTGCGCTGTACCCATCCGGCAAGAGTTACCTCTTTGCCTGCATCAGAGAGACGAAGCTCTCCACAAGTATTACTTCTGTACATACCTTTATATTATATATATTTATTTACTACAATGTGCAAAGTTACGACAAAAAGAGGAGAAAACAAAAAAAAAACGCGAAAATATTATAAAATAATACCTTCGCGACCTTATTCTATTATAAACCAACTATCAATTTGCATCATTCCTGCCCATTTGTGCATCTTGCAGGAATCTTATTTCTATCCAAGACGAAATATTATTTGTGCATCCTGCGGAATGCCTGTCTGTGGAATTTCTCCTCTGCCTTGATAACGCTGAGCACCTTATAGGCAGGCAGCACGGTCATGAATCTTGCATGATATTCCTGCTGCAGCTGTTTCAGCTGGATGTCTATCTCATCCTGTCGGCGAATAGCCGCTTCGCACGCCTCGTTGTCCTTAGGATTGATGTGTCTGTACCGGCGCATCTCATCGAAAAGCATACGCATCTTCTTGCCCATCTGCCGATACATGGGGAAGAATCTGGCAGCCTCTCCAGGCGTCAGGGCAGCATTGGTTGTGATATACTGCTCCAGTTCCGCCTGAAACTTCTTAGGGTCGAATGCAGCATGCTTTCTGCCATGCTGAGCCTGAATGCCAGTGATGCCCATCAGCAGCATGACCATCAAAATGATGATTCTATGTTGGAAATTCCATTTCATATCTTTAATTATTGTTTATTTCATCTGATTCCGTAACCAAAACGTTACTATCTTAGTTCTCTGTCATCAATGATGCATAGATAGTCTCATTGTCTATCATCGCATAGTCTGCCATCTCATTGAAAGCGGCTTCCTCACTGGCCACAGTTTTCTGTTCATGCTGCTTCACATGAGCCACCACCTTGCTGTTGCCTTCATGCTGCCAAGCCCAGAACGAGCCGCCGCCCAGCAGCGCCACGACAGCAACGGCAGCAGCTATCTTGCGCAATGGCAACTTCTGCCAGAGCGTCTGACGGCTGCGTATGTCGATGACACGAATCTCCTGTTCCGGCAAATTCTCCATGATTCTCTCGGTGAGATGATCGAAGTAACCATCAGGAACCTTGAAGGGATTCTCCTTGCCAAAACGTTCTTTCAATATGTTTTCTTCTCTTGTCATATACTACTACCTTTCCTTCTTTTTTATTATTGACGGATTCAACCTCAAAAGGTTTAATATTTCTGCAAGAATTCTGTTATTTTCTTCACTGCCAGATGGTAAGATGCCTTCAAGGCGCCTTCGCTGGTAGAGAGGATCTTGCTTATCTCAGAATATTTCATGTTGTCGAAATACTTCAGGGTGAACACCGTGCGCTGCACATCGGGCAACAGGGCTACGGCTTCCTGCAGATGTACCTGGATCTCATCCCCGTCGAAATATTCATCGGCAAGCAAGCGTGAAGCGATGCCGGGTTCATCATCCGCACTCACCTGCGTGGACTGCTTCTTCTTTCTGAGGAAATCCAGGGATTCGTTGATGGCGATGCGGTAAAGCCAGGTGGACAGGGATGACTTACCCTGAAAGGTTGCCAGATTGGTCCATGCCTTGATAAAGACATTCTGTAAAATGTCATCGGCATCGTCATGATTGAGTACGATGTTGCGAATCTTCCAATACAACGTCTCGCTGTACTGACTCACCAGCACAGCGAATCCTGCCCGTTGCGTCTTCGGATCGCTCAACATTTCCAAAAGTTCTTTATCTTTGATCATAATTAAGATTTATTTTCTTATAAATATTTCTTCAGATGCTCCCATATCACCTTGTCATATCCGTACACGTCGGGATATTCCCTGGTGCGTCCACCTGCCAGCGGATAGAGCGTATAGTAGGTGATGAAGAGAGGCACCTCCGGTTTCACCTTCACGCCATTCACCACCATCTTGCGGTTGCTCAGCGAGTCGTCTGTCATCGAATATTGTATCTTGTCCATCAGCTTCCGGTTCTTTTCTGCCAGGAGGAATACTGCAAAATCGTAAGGCTTCTCTATTCTGATACATCCATGCGATACTCCCCTTTCCTCTCTTTCAAAGACTCCCCTGCTGCTGGTATCATGCAGATAGACCGAGAAGTTGTTGTCGAATCGGAAGATGATGCGTCCCAGGGCATTGCCCTTTCCTCCGCGCTGCACCACTCCATAGGCACCAGAAACCAGCATGGCTCTCGTCACTCGATGCAGATCCACCTCCTCGCCGGTCTTCACATCCCTCACATAGTAGTTACGTGCCAGGAAATAGCCTGGGTTTCCGGCATGGCGGGCCATATCGTGAAGAATGATGCTGCGTGGCACAAACCATTTCGGATTGATATCCATTCTCTTGATATGGCTGTTGAGCAATGGGGTCTTGGTCTTGAGCGATCCGCAGCCGATACGCATGGTGAGCGTATCCTGCCCGTCTACCGCCATCAGCTGGTAAGCCGGGATATTGACCACAACATATTTCTGATGGTTCCAGATATTGTCCTTCTGTCTCCATCTGCTCCTTTCCATATTCACCAGCACCCGGTCACGCTCTCCTTTGGAAAGTCCTCCCCTGTTCAGTTTTTCCTTGAATACGCGGTAGAACGGATTTTCCGGCTGTACTGATTTCAGGAATGCGGTAAGCGAATCTGTTCCCATACCGATTCTTTCCATCGCCTGGGCAAAGAACGAATCATCAGGATGTTCCATCTTCACATCAAAGAGCCCTCTGAATCTTACAGGTAGCTTGATTGTATCATAGGGATTAGGAGCCACCGTATCCAGGCGGTTCAGCACGAAGTTGGGATTCATATAACCAAAGCGCTGACCGGCAACGTATCTCAGATACGATTTGGTAAGCCGGTACTCCAATCTAGCCATCACCCTGTTCACCTGGTTCTGCTGTCTGTCCAGGTGCAGGGTTCTGAGCCGTTCGATGTCTTCCGTAATCTCATCCACAAAAAAGCGTCGCTTATTGAATCCGAATTCATCTACAGTTTTCAGAAACGAGAGCAGCGAATCGGCACGATGATCTATACCATGACGGTCAATCCACAGGAAGCCGCCACGGTGCTGATAATATTTCCGAGTATGGAGGTCGGCAACAAGACGGTCTTTATCCTGCTGCATGAGGCTATCCATCAATCCTCGAATCACTTTAGAATTGACAGCATACGCCTTCTCGTTAAAATCCTGATAGTATTCTAACGTCAACAGCCTGTTGCTATTGGGTTGCGAATCCTTACACCCCATCATCATCAAACCGAGCAACAGGGGTAAAAATCTCAATAACTTCACTTTTACCTACGATTGACTGTAATTTTACGTGTAAACGATGGACCTACCTTAATAATATAGATACCATCCGACAAAGGCATGGAGATGCGCTTGTCCTGACCTTCTACCATAAAGGATTTGACAACGATGCCAGCCAGGTTATAAACCTTAACTACCAGCCCGTTGGCACCCGTGATATGCATCACGCCATTGGTATAGCTTACGGCAATGTCCTGTGCTTCCAGGTCTATCATTTCCACAGCACTGGTTTCTGCCAGCACCTGGGTAGGTGCTGCCATCATCATTGCAGCCAATGTTATCATAGAATGTATAGTTTTCTTCATATTGTGATTCCTTATATAATGATTTTACGTAAAATTCTTTCTGCAAAGGTATACAAAAAATAGAAACCTTCCAACATATAGCTGGTAAAGTTCCTATTATTTTTATATTTTTAACCTAACAGGCAATATGATTTCATCATGATTACATGATACCGTCTTCACGGAGTTTCTGCTGCCACTTCCATGCAGAAGCCAGGACGTCAGAAAGATTAGCTTCTGCCTTCCAGCCCAATACCTTGTTTGCCTTGGTGCAGTCGCCCCAGATCTTCTCGATATCACCCTCACGGCGAGGACCATACTTCCAGTTCAGCTTCACACCGGTAGCCTTCTCGAAGGTCTCTACGATTTCGAGGGTTGAATTACCGTTGCCTGTACCAATGTTGAAGTACTCGATAGGCTCTGTCTCCTTGTCAAGTACACGAGCCATAGCGCAAACGTGAGCCTTGGCAAGGTCTACTACATAGATATAGTCGCGGATGCAGGTTCCGTCTGGAGTATCATAGTCGTTACCGAAGATGGTCAACTCCTTGCGGATGCCCATAGCGGTCTGAGTAACGTAAGGAATCAGGTTGTTTGGCACGCCGTTAGGCAACTCACCGATTTCTGCAGATGGGTGTGCACCGATTGGGTTGAAGTATCTCAGCACGATGCTCTTGATGTTGGCACCGCTGTGGATATAGTCGGCAATGATCTGCTCGTTGATTTCCTTAGTATTACCGTAAGGAGAGGTAGCCTTCTGGTGAGGAGCCTCCTCAGTAACAGGAAGGTTCTCTGGCTTTGGCTGACCGTAAACGGTGCAAGAAGAAGAGAAGATGATACCCTTGACATTATATTTTGGCATCAACTCAAGCAGGTTGATGAGCGATACTACATTGTTACGATAATACATCAGAGGTTTCTGAACGCTCTCGCCTACTGCCTTGCTGGCAGCGAAATGGATGATACCCTGGATTTCAGGATACTTCTGGAAAATAGCCTCTGTTGCTTCCTTGTCACGCAAGTCTACTTTCTCGAAAGCAGGACGAATACCTGTGATCTTCTCGATACCGTCGAGAACCTCAATCTTTGAGTTGGAGAGATCGTCTACAATGACTACATTGTAACCTGCCTGCTGTAATTCTACTGTGGTATGACTACCGATAAAACCTGTACCGCCAGTTACCAAAATTGTCTGTTTCATACTTCTTAGTCTTTGATTGAATAATTGATAGTGTCTAGCGTTTATCGCTTAGATGGTTGCAAAAGTACTGCAAAAAAGTGAAACTACAAAATAATTCTGAAAAAATATGCTTACTTATTCTTTATTTTCAAGAATTCAACGTAACTTTGCAACTGAATCAGAATGATCAGCGGAAGAAATCTTTTGAATTTAACATTCATAGAAAACAAAATTATTATGAAACAGTACGATATTGAAAAAGACATAAGATACTTGCAACTGCTGTCGCAATCGTTTCCTACGATAGCAGAAGCCAGCACTGAGATCATCAATCTCAAGGCTATCCTCAACCTGCCTAAGGGCACTGAGCATTTCCTTGCCGACATCCACGGTGAGTACGAGGCTTTTCTGCATGTATTGAAAAACGCATCGGGTAACATCAAGCGTAAGGTGAACGAACTCTTCGGCACTACCCTGCGCGAACAGGAGAAACGTGACCTCTGCTCGCTCATCTATTACCCGGAGCAGAAACTCGAACTCGTCAAGATCAACGAGAAGGATATTGATGACTGGTATCACATCACGCTCCACCGCCTGGTGGCTGTATGCCGTGATGTTTCCAGCAAGTATACCCGTTCCAAGGTGCGCAAGTCGCTGCCTTGCGATTTTTCCTATATCATCCAGGAACTGCTCCACGAGCATACCGAAGATCATGACAAGACGGCATACGTCAATGTCATCGTAGATACCATCATCTCTACCGGCCGTGCCGATGATTTCATCATTGCCATCGCCAACGTCATCCAGCGCCTTGCCATCGACCAGCTGCATATCCTGGGCGATATCTACGACCGTGGTCCGGGTGCGCATATCATCCTCGACAAGATGCGCCGCTACCACAGCTGGGACATCCAGTGGGGCAACCACGATGTATTGTGGATGGGTGCTGCTGCGGGCAATGATGCCTGCATCTGCAATGTCATCCGCCTCTCCCTGCGCTATGCCAATCTCTCTACCCTGGAGGAAGGCTACGGCATTAACCTCATTCCGCTTGCCACCTTCGCCATGGAGACCTACAATGATGATTCTTGCACCGAGTTCCTGCCTAAGCTGAGCGGTGGCGCTGCCAGTCTTGACGACAAGACTACCCGACTTACGGCACAGATGCATAAGGCGATAGCCGTCATCCAGTTCAAGATAGAGGGTCAGCTCATCGAGAAGCATCCGGAATGGAAGATGGACGGCAGACGCCTCTTCGAACACATCAATTATGAAAAGGGTACGGTAGAAATCGATGGCAAGGAATACGAGATGAGTTCCTGCAACTTCCCTACCATCGACCCGAAATACCCAAACCGTCTCTCTGAAGAAGAAACGATACTGATGCAGAAACTGCACCACTCTTTCAAAGTCTGCGAAAAGCTGCATAAGCATATCCGGGTGATGTTGCAGCATGGCTGCATGTATGCCATCTTCAACAACAACCTGCTTTTCCATGCTTCCTGTCCGCTCAATGCCGACGGTTCTCTGAAAGAGGTAGAAATCTATCCGGGTCATAAATACAGCGGTCGCGACCTGATGCACTATACCGGCATGCAGATTCGTACCGCCTTCCAGCAGGACAGCGACCCAGCCGAGAAGGAATATGCCATCGACTACTTCCTGTATCTATGGTGCGGTCCGGACAGTCCGCTCTTTGACAAGAGCAAGATGGCTACATTTGAGCGCTATTTCGTGGCTGACAAGGAGACCCATAAGGAGGAGAAGGGTTATTACTTCCTCCTGCGCGACAACGAGGAGGTGATAGACCATATCATGGATGAGTTTGGCGTTACCGGACCTAACCGCCACATCATCAACGGCCACGTGCCGGTACGTACCCTGAAGGGCGAAAATCCTATCAAGGCAAACGGCAAGCTGATGGTGATAGACGGTGGTTTCTCCAAGGCATACCACAACGAGACGGGTATCGCCGGCTACACGCTGGTATACCATTCCCGCGGTTTCCAACTGGTACAGCACGAACCGTTTACCAGTACCGAAGATGCCATCAAGCAAGGTACCGACATCAAGAGTACCACCCAGATTGTGGAAATGTCCAACCGCCGTATGCTGGTTGCCGATACCGATATAGGTCAGGAACTCCGTAAACAGGTAGAAGACCTGAAGGAACTTCTGTATGCTTACCGTCATGGCTATATCAAGGAGAAGGAAACAAAGAAAATGTAAGTTCCAGAAAAGATAAGAGGCTGATGCTGTCATCGTTAACCGATAACAACACCAGCCTCTTTTTTATTCAATCGGCTTTTTTATTCATTCAGCCTTTTTTATTCCAATCCAAACAAAGCCTTCAGACCACCGTCTACACCAGAGAAGCCCATGAAGGCTAGACTGAGGAGTGCAGCTGTAACCATCACGATAGCTACGCCCTGCATACCCTTAGGAATGCGGACCAAAGCCTGCTGCTCACGAATGCCGGCAAAGACGATGAGAGCCAGGGCAAAGCCGAGAGCAGTAGAGAAGGCATAAACCACACTCTCCAAGAGATTGTAGTCCTTCTGGATAACCAGGATGGCTACACCCAGCACAGCACAGTTGGTAGTAATCAAAGGCAGGAAGATACCGAGCGCCTGATAAAGTGCAGGAGAAACCTTCTTGAGGATAATCTCTACCATCTGAACCAAGGCTGCAATCACGAGGATGAACGCCAGGGTTTGGAGATATTGCAATCCGAATGGATCGAGTACATACTTCTGAACACACCAGGTAATGATGGTTGCCAGGGTCAAGACGAAGGCGATGGCACCCCCCATACCGATGGCTGTATCAACTTTCTTCGATACGCCCAGGAACGGACAAATACCGAGGAACTGCGACAAGACGATGTTGTTGACGAATATCGCAGAGATAAATATCAATAAATATTCCATAATTTCTATTCTATTTCATGGATTGAAGCGATGCTTACGCTTACTTCTTTACCTTATTAAATATAGCAATGATGTATCCCAATGTGAGGAATGCTCCTGGAGGCAGGATAAACATCAAGATATTGGTAGTCTCTGGCAACAGAGTGATACCGAATACGCTTCCTGCACCGAGAATCTCACGGGCACTACCCAGGATGGTCAAACCGAGGGTGAAACCCAAACCGCAGCCGAGACCATCAAAGAGACTGGCAATCGGTGAGTTCTTGGCAGCAAAGCTCTCTGCTCTACCCAGGATGATACAGTTTACTACAATCAATGGGATGTAGATACCCAGTGCCTGGTTGATGCTGTCAGGAGCATAGGCGCTCATCAACATCTGCAGGATGGTTACGAAGGCTGCAATCACTACGATGAAAACAGGGATGCGAACCATATCCGGGGTAATCTTCTTGATACAGGAAATCACAAAGTTGGTACAAACCAATACTGCCATGGTTGCCAATCCCATGGAAAGACCATTGATGGCACTGGTAGTTGTTGCCAAGGTAGGACACATACCGAGGAGCAACACGAAGGTAGGGTTCTCCTTGATGAGTCCGTTCATCAAAATTTTCATATTACTCATATCGGCTTATCCTTTCTTTTCGTTATGTTCAACTTTAGATGCACGGCTCTCAGCATCTGCTTTCTGAGATGCACCACTCTCGCCATCTACATTCTTACCTGCATAGGCAGCATACGCCTGATTGATAGCCTTGAGGAAGGCACGGCTGGTAATGGTTGATGCGGTGATGGCATCTACTGCATTGCCACCCTTATCGTCCTTGCTTACGTGAAGGTCGCCATCCTTTGGAGTTTTTCCGATGATGCTACCCTTTCCGTCTTTCTGGAACCAGGTAGTTGCCTTGGCACCCAGACCCGGAGTCTCTGAAGCCTGAAGGATGGTGTAACCCATAATCTTGCCCTCGGTATCGAAACCTACGAGCACCTTCAAGTCGCCACCGAAACCGCCGGTAGTACTCTCTACGGCAGCCCCCAACTCCTTACCGCTCTTGTCAGAGCACTTGTGGAGGATAAAGGTAAACTCCTTGCCGCCAAACTCCTGCTTCACCTCTTCAGGTTCTGCTACCTGGAGGTCTTCAGTACCCATCACGCTCTTGATACCGGTAGCCAGACTCTGTGCTGCCTTCTCGGCGATAGGACCAGATGTAAGGTGATTGATGTATGCCAGCACAGCACCCACAACGAGCGCTACGCCTACGAGCACCAAAACCATGTTCTTTAATGATGATTCTAATTTCTGCATGTCTCAGTCCTCCTTATTTCTTAGCAGGCTTCTCACCGAAGCGCTTTGGTTTAACGTATGTATTAATAAGAGGTGTGAACGCATTCATGATAAGAATGGCGAACGACATACCTTCCGGATAGCTACCCCAGTTACGGATGATGACGGTGAGAAGACCGATGCAGACACCGTAGATGAGCATACCCTTGTGAGTCATTGGTGATGTTACATAATCGGTTGCCATAAAGATGGCACCGAGCATCAGACCACCACTGAAGATGACTGCCAGAGGATTGGCATAAACAGGATTAGCCAAATGCATCAAACCGCTGAAAACGAATACGGTAGCGATGATGCTGACTGGAATATGCCAGGTGATGACCCTCTTCCAGAGCATGTAAGCCAAACCGAGCAACAGGGCGAATGCACAAACCTCACCGGTAGTACCGGCACCGAAGGTATCTCCAGTAGCACCGAAGAGCAGGCTCAGGGAATCAGGCAACTGATTCAGGAGAGAAGAATCGCCAGTCTTGATGGCTGTCTTCATGATAGCCAGCGGTGTAGCACCAGTTGTAGCATCGGTATAGCTGAGCATCTGTCCAGCCACAGGCCATGATGTCATCTGTGCAGGGAAACTGACGAGCAGGAAGCAACGGCCTACCAAAGCAGGATTGAAAGGATTGTTACCCAGACCACCGAAACTCATTTTACCCACACCGATGGCAAACAGGGCACCGATGATGATAATCCAGAGAGGAAGGTTACTTGGCAAGTTCATGCCGAGCAGAAGACCGGTGATGATGGCAGAACCATCGAGCAAGCTGGTCTCCTCCTTCAGGAGATATTTTGTAATTGCCCACTCAAAGAAGACGCAGGCTGCCACAGAGGTGAGCAGTACGACTGCTGAACCCAGACCGAAGAAATAGAAAGATGCGAGGATGGCAGGCACAAGAGCGATGATCACTCCGTACATGTTCTTCTCCACGCTCTCATTTCCATGGGCATGTGGCGATAATGATACGATTAATTTTCCCATTTTATCTTTTAAATTCTTTCTTAAATGAAATTCATTCTTGACGTGAACGCTTACTTCTTGGCGTTGCGAGCTCTGATGATGCCCATTACCGCTGCCTTACCATTGATGATGTTATCGAGGATAGGACGATGAGATGGACAGGTAAACTGGCATGAACCGCAGGCAATGCAGGATGTTACCTCCTCTGCCTCCAGGCGTTCATAATCCTTCACTACGCTCAGGGTAGCAAGCAAGTATGGCTCCAGGCCCATTGGGCAGGCATCCACACACTTGGCACAGCGGATACATGGCTGAGCCTTCTTGCGATGAGCATCCGCATCGGTCAATACGGTGATGGAGTTGGTGCCCTTGGTTACAGGAACATCGAGACTGATTACAGCCTTACCCATCATCGGACCACCAGCCAACACCTTGTTGTCGCCCTCAGGCAAACCGCCACAATTCTCAATCATCTGAGAAAATGGAGTTCCCATACGCACGAGGAAGTTGCCCGGATTCTTCACCTGCTTACCGGTAACGGTGGTATAGCGTTCGAAGAGAGGCTTGTTCTTCATAACTGCCTGATAAACAGCGAAGGCAGTACCTACATTCTGAACTATTGCTCCAACGTTGACTGGGATAGCTGGAGGAGCAGGAACCTGACGGCGGATAACGGCATCCACCAGCTGCTTCTCACCTCCCTGAGGGTACTTCTTAGCCAGAGGAACAATCTCGATACGGGAGTCATTAGCAGTCTTTTCCTCGAAGAGTTTGATGGCAGCAGGCTTGTTGTCCTCGATACCGATGTAGCCCTTCTCTACCTTAGCCGCCTTCATCAGAAGGTTCAAGCCAACGAGAATCTCATCGGCATGCTCCATCATCAGGCGATAGTCGGCTGTGATATAAGGCTCGCACTCTACACCGTTGATGATGACACACTCTGCCTTGGCTCCTGGAGGAGGACAAAGCTTGATGAAGGTAGGGAAACCGGCACCACCCATACCAGTGACACCTGCCACCTTGATACGGTTTACAATCTCTTCTGGAGTCAGCTCAGCATGAGCCTCAAGCGTCTCGAGTTTATCAGAGCGGTCGATACTCTCCTCCCACTCATCACCTTCTACATTAATAATGATGCAAGGCTTGCGATAACCGGTAGCATCAATAGATGTATCTACCTTGAACACGGTTCCTGATACGGAACTGTAAATAGGAGCACTCACAAAACCACCAGCCTCAGCGATGAGTGTACCCACCTTCACCTTGTCGCCCTTGGCAACTACAGGCTTGGCAGGAGCACCGATGTGCTGACCAAGTGGGAAAATAGCCTGCTTAGGGAGAGGAGCCACCTGAGTAGCCATCTCAGCAGTAATCTTATTCTCTTCTGGGTGAACTCCACCAATTCTAAAAGTTCTCAAATTCATGATTTAGTCCTCCTTCTTTTCTTCTGAAGTTTCTACCTTTGGAGCGGCAACAGGAGCCTCTGCCTTTGGTGCAGCAACTGGAGCTTCTGCTACAGGAGCAGCCTCAGCAGCTGGCTTTGCCTTCTTAACTGGGAAATTAACTTTTACGAGAGCACCTGTCGGGCATTCGTCAACACACTTGGTACACATGCGGCACTTATTGAAGTCAACATAAGCCACATTGTTTTCTACCGTAATAGCATCAAACTTGCAGACTTTCTGACACTTACCGCATCCGATGCAAGCAACACTACAAGCCTTCTTAGCCACAGCTCCCTTGTCGTGGTTCACGCACTGAACGTAAACACGGCGACCCTTAGGACCCTTCTTACGGAGTTCGATGATATAACGTGGACAAGCCTTGGCGCACGCACCACAACCCGTACACTTCTCCTCATCAACCTCAGGAATACCCGTCTCAGGATTGATAGAGATGGCACCAAACTGGCAAGCAGCCACGCAATCACCACAACCCAGACAGCCGAATCCACAGCCGGTTTCACCAGCGCCACAGGAGTTCATAGCAGCACAAGTATGCAAACCATCATACTCGGCGATGCGAGGACGATGCTCGCAAGAGCCATTACAACGAACCACAGCCACCTTTGCCTCTGTGTTAGCCACAGCCAGACCCAGGAGATCAGCTACCTTGCCCATCACGTCGGCACCACCTACAGGACACATCAGCCCATCGATGCTACCTGCATCAGCACCCTTGACCAGCGCTGCAGCCATACCGGAACATCCGGCAAAACCGCAACCACCACAGTTGGCACCCGGAAGGAGTTCTCCCACCTGTCCCAGTCGAGGGTCTTCTTCGACGGCAAACTTCTTAGATACTCCGAAGAGCACCAACGCTGCAATCAGCGCAATGGCACCGAGTACTAAGACCGCAATCAAAATAAAATTCATAATAATTTGTATTTGTTTTAGTTAATAATCAACAACGTTCGAGTTTAAAACTGAATCGGTTTCTTAACCTGTTGCGCATCAGATAGAGCACAACATAATAAGGGACGAGGATTCCCAGCGCCGAAACGGCAGCCATACCCTCAGAATGGGTAGTAGCAAGAACAGCTATCAAGGTTGCCACCATGGTCACCAGAGGCAAAAGATAACCGTAAAGGCTGGCTCTGTAACCTACGGAAGCGTCAGCCACCACGACAACAGAATCGCCCTTCTGATAAGAAGCAGCGTCAGCCATTCTTATCTCTACCATTTTTTCTTTCATTTCAGAGGCATTGCAGTGGGCAGCCACTTTGCAGGCGCTGCAGGCAGAAGCCTGGAGGATGCGAACTTTCACACATTCTCCCTCTACCCCATCTACGATACCAGTATGTTTTATCTTGTTCATTTGCAAAGTCTAGTTAGCAATTTATTTGGTTGCAAAGGTAGCAAATATTTTAGAAATGACAAACAATTTAAGAAGGTTTTTTAATTAAAAGGGGCGTAAACGTTTTCTTTGTTACTTTTTTTGCCAAACTTCTTTGTTTGTTTCATTTTTTTGTGTACCTTTGCAATAGAAAGATAAAAAACAAGCCTCAAGCTCGCAAAAAGCCAAGGGCTGATAAAAACGTAGATTTATGGAAGTAACAGAACAAATGATTCAACAAGTAGAGCGCTTTATCAGAAAAGTGTCTCAAAAGTTTCCTGTACCAGCGTCTGAAGAAGACACATGTATGCTGACCGATATCCATGTGAGAGTATCACAGGACAGCGGCGAGATGCTTGCCTTTGACGATGACGAGAACGAAATTACCCGCTGTGTTGTTGAGCAATGGATTGACAACAAAGATGAAAACTTCTATGATGAGGTGGCGAAGCTTTTGCGTGACCTCTTGCGCAAGAATGCTGAGACGGTAGACCATCTCGGAATCCTAAAGCCTTACAGCTTCGTCCTGGAAGATGATGAGAAAGAGAATCTGGGAGAACTCTACCTTGCCGATGATGATACCATCATCGTGGGTGGCGACCTGATGGAGAATCTGGATCACGACCTGGATGAATTCCTTGACGACTTGCTTAAGGAATAACTTTCCGAATCAAGGAATCATGACATAAGCATAAAAAAGGAGGGAGGTTCGAAAGCCGCTGCTTCCTTCTCCCTCCCGGGCTAATGATATAAAAACTAATATTGTCTTAATGCACCCAGCAATTCTGCATTCTCACTCTTATTACCGATGGTAATACGAAGGCAGTTGCCACAGAGTTGCACTTTATTTCTATTTCTTACGATGATGCCCTGTGCCACGAGATAATCGTAGATGGCATTGGCATCCGTCACCTTCGCCAGGAAGAAGTTGGCATCCGTAGGATATACCTTCTCGCAGATAGGTAATTCCATGAAGGCTGCCATCACCTTGGAACGTTCCTGCAGGATGTTCTTCACCCATTCATCCACCTTCAGCGGATTCTTCAATACCTCCAAAGCCTGCTCCTGGGTAAGGAGATTCACATTATAAGGATATTTCACCTTATTAAATATATCTACTATTTCCTTGCTGGCAAAAGCCATACCCAGACGAAGGGCTGCACAGCCCCAAGCCTTGCTCATCGTATTCAGGACGATGATGTTTGGGAAATGATCGATCACGCTGCGGAAGGTTCGCTCGGAAGAGAAGTCGCTATATGCCTCGTCTACGATGACGATGCCATCGAACAGGCGCAACACTTCTACGATGGCTTCACGGTTGATGTGGTTGCCCGTAGGATTGTTAGGACTACAGAACCAGATAACCTTGGTATTGTCATCGCAGGCATCAATAATCTTATCGGCTGTCACCTGATAGTTCTCATCAAGCAACACCTCCCGATACTCCACGTCATTGATATCGGCACATACCTGATACATGCCATAGGTTGGAGCAATGGCTACAACATTGTCCTGACCAGGGCGACAGAACACACGGTAAACCAGGTCGATGGCTTCATCAGAGCCATTGCCCAGGAAGATTTTTTCTTCCGCCACACCCTTTATCTTACAGATCTGCTTCTTCAGCTCCACCTGAAGCGGGTCTGGATAGCGATTGTAAGGGTCGTTATATGGATTCTCGTTGGCATCGAGGAATACGCGGGCATTTCTGCCGGCGAATTCTGTTCGAGCGCAACTGTATGGTGCCAGGTTCCAGATGTTCTCCCGGCACAAGTCTTTTAAATCTTTCATACTATCAAACTACTTTAGACTTTTTACTCTCAATCTCATGGCATTGGCATGTGCCTCGAGCTGCTCGTTTTCAGCCATGGTCACCACCGCATCTCCTATGTTACGAATACCTTCTTCAGTAAGATGCTGGAAAGTGATCTTGCGGTTATAGCTGTCGAGATTCACGCCGTTGTAAGCCAAGGCATAGCCATGGGTTGGCAGGGTATGATTGGTACCGCTGGCATAGTCGCCCGCACTCTCACAGGCATAATTGCCCAGGAATACGCTACCGGCATTCACTACCCTTTCAGCCAGCTGCTCATAGTTGGCAGTAGCGATAATCAGATGCTCAGGAGCATAGGTATTGCAGAGATTGATAGCCTCCTCATCATCCTTGACAAGGATAAACTTGGAATTATCCAACGAGGTCTGTGCCATCTCCTTACGTGGCAATCGTTCGAGCTGTGCTTCAACTTCCTTCTTCACCTCCGCCAATACTTTTTCAGAGGTAGTGATGAAGAACACCTGAGAGTCGAAGCCATGTTCTGCCTGAGAAAGCAAGTCGGCAGCTGCGAAAACAGGGTTGGCTGTTTCGTCAGCAATCAGACAAACCTCCGAAGGACCGGCAGGCATATCGATAGCCACATCATGCAATGAAACCTGCTGCTTGGCAGCCATCACGAACTGGTTGCCCGGACCGAAGATTTTATATACCTTAGGCACGCTCTCAGTACCATACGCCATGGCACCGATAGCCTGTACGCCACCCGCCTTGAAAATCTTGCTCACGCCGGCAATCTTAGCCGCCATGAGAATGGCTGGGTTCACCTTACCCTCCTGGTTAGGAGGAGTACAGAGAACAATTTCCTCGCAACCGGCAATCTTGGCAGGAGTAGCAAGCATCAATACGGTAGAGAACAGCGGTGCAGTACCGCCCGGAATATAAAGTCCCACCTTCTGGATGGCAACACTCTTCTGCCAGCAGGTAACGCCAGGGCATGTTTCAACCTTCTCGCCTGCAAACTTCTGGCTCTGATGGAATGCGGCAATGTTATGATGGGCGAGGTGCAAAGCGTCTTTCAGTTCTTGAGAAACCAGTTGCTCAGCCTCTTCGATTTCAGCTTCAGTCACAGCCAAAGAATCGAGATGGGCATGATCAAACATTTCCTCGTAACGCTTCACGGCTTCGTCGCCATGCTTCTTCACATCGTCGAGTACACCCTGTACCGTAGCATTGAGCTTGGATACATCCAGGTGTGGGCGTTTTACTATCTCGCTCCATTCCTCCTTTGCAGGATACTTAATTACCTTCATTCCAATTTAATTAATAATTTATAATGTCTAATTAAGAATTAGACCTGCACATAAACAGTTCCCAACTCCTAATATCTAACTTTCTTACAATATCATCTTCTCAATTGGTGTTACAAGGATGCCCTGTGCACCGAGTTCCTTCAACTTACCGATGATTTCCCAGAAACGCTTCTCATCGAGCACGGTATGGATAGAACACCAGTCATCGTCAGCCAATGGGATGATGGTAGGACTCTTGATACCCGGCAATACCTGGGTAATCTCCTCTACCTTTGCCTTAGGGGCATTCATCATCACGTACTTCTTGTCCTGGGCAGAACGCACAGCCTCGAAGCGGAACAGCATCTCGTTCAGAATCTGATGCTTCTCCTCATCCATTTTCCAGTTGCCGATGAGCAAAGCCTCACTCTTCATCACTACCTCTACCTCGGCAAGGTTGTTGCTTACCAGTGTAGAACCGGAGCTGACGATATCAAAGATACCATCTGCCAGACCGATGCCCGGACTGATCTCTACAGAACCGGTGATGACATGGATGTCGGCATTGATATTATGCTTCTTCATGAAGTTGCGCAGGATGTTAGGGTAAGAGGTGGCAATCTTCTTGCCGTTGAACCACTGTAATCCTGGATATTCTATCTTCTTAGGGATGGCAAGACTCAAGCGGCACTTGCTGAAACCCAGGCGATCGATGATCTGCGCTTTCTCACCACGCTCCACGAACTCGTTCTCGCCCACGATACCGATATCTGCCACACCAGAGGCTACACTCTGAGGAATATCATCATCACGGAGGTAGAGAACCTCGAGTGGGAAATTACTTGCCTGCACCAGAAGTGTGCGCTTGGAGGCACTGACCTTGATGTCTGCCTCTGCTAAAAGATTCATGGTGTCGTCGAACAGACGACCCTTACTTTGTACTGCTATTCGTAACATATTTCTGTATTTTGTCTGAAAAACATTGCAAAAGTACATAAAATTGTTAGAATATGCAAATAATTTAGCACTTATATTTAAAAATTTCGTACTTTTGCAGTCGCAATGAGAAAAAAGTTATATTTATACGCATTTTATGCTCTTATTTTACTGGGAAGTTGCGAAGAAAAGAAACCGCAACAAGAGCTCACGCCGTGGGGAACTCCTATAGGCGAAGTGGAGGGCATGTCTGATGGCGAAGAAGGGGCGGCTGACGAATCAGCCAACAAGAATAAAAGACAGAAGGGCTTCTCGCTGGAGGATATTCAGGAAAACGGTGAGCTGATCATGCTTACCGTGAACGGTCCTACTACCTATTATGATTATCACAACCACGGCATGGGTCTGCAATATCTCCTTTGTGAGAAGTTTGCCCAGCAGATTGGTGTGTCGCTGCGCGTGGAGGAATGTAAGGATACCACCGAGATGATCCAGAAGCTGACCAAGGGAGAAGGTGACATCATCGCCGTTCCCCTATCCCGGAAGCAGACCAAGGGCGACCTGCTCTTCTGTGGTGTGACACCCGACAGTACCCGCACGCAATGGGCTGTGGTAGGCGGCAACAAGAGTCTTGCCGATACACTGAACGGCTGGTTCAAGCCAAAGATGATAGCCGAGACGAAGAAGGAGGAAAACTGGCTGCTTTCTTCTGCCAGCGTTACCCGACATGTCTATTCTCCGTTCCTGAACCGTTCCAAGGGCGTCATCTCCCGTTACGACCATCTCTTCCAGCGATACAGCGGTACGGCAAGAATGGACTGGCGCCTGATGGCGGCACAGTGTTATCAGGAAAGTTGCTTCGACCCGAATGCCAAGTCATGGGCAGGTGCCTGCGGACTGATGCAGATCATGCCTTCTACGGCAGACCATCTGGGATTGCCGATGAGTGCGATACATGATGCAGAATCGAATGTGGCGGCGGCAGCCAAGTATATGGCAGAGTTGCAGGGCCATTTCTCTGACATCGGAGATCCTACACAGCGAGTTCTCTTCGCCCTGGCTGCATACAATGGCGGTTTCCATCATATCCGTGATGCGATGAACCTGACCAGAAAGCATGGTGGCAATCCTTATAACTGGGGACACGTAAGAGAATATGTCCTGCGCCTGGCACAACCGGCTTATTACCGTGATCCGGTTGTGAAATACGGTTTCATGCGTGGTACGGAGACTGCCGACTATGTGGACAGAATCAGAGCACGCTGGAGTGAATACTGCGGTGGTGCCAGCTTCCACGACAGTTATCGTGGTGGCAGCAGAGGCATCGGTGGCGGTGCCTTCCATGGTGCACCGATGAAATCGAAAAGACATTATCAGGGTAAATACCATATATAACATAAAAGGCTTCTGCGTATGTATTCGCAGAAGCCTTTTTTGTATCTATTAAAATAAAATAATTACTTACCCAAAACCTCATCCAACAAGGTGTAGAATGCAGGATCCTCACCTACGATGGTCTTTACAATCTTGCCGTCAGGACCGATGACAATCTTGGTTGGGAAGCCCTGAACAGCATACTTGTCGAGTACATCGCTACCCTTTGGATTATAAACGTGAATCCATGGCAACTGATGCTTCTCAACGGCTGCTTTCCACTTAGCCTCGGTATCATTGCAGTCAACACCCAGAATCTCGAACTTACCCTTATACTTCTCATAGTACTCCTTCATCTTAGGCATACCCTTGATACACCAACCGCACCATGAGCCCCAGAAGTCGATGACAACATACTTGCCACGGAGACTAGAGAATGTAAATGGCTTGCCATTGATGTCGTTCAATGTAAAGTCAGGAGCATCTATACCGGAAGCCTGCAACTTCTTAGCCTTCTCATCAGCCTCTGCACGCTTCTTAGCCATATCAATAAAATACTGATAATAGGCCTTCATTCTTCCATTCTTCACATTCTCAGAGAGCAAGCCCAGAAGTTCCTTCATCTGGTCGTAATCATCCATCTTCTCGAAAAGTGTGGCACATGCCTCGTTATCAGGGTTCTGCTTGACGAAAGCAAAGATTTTCTCCGTTCTAGCCTTCAGCAAAGCAGGCATTTTCTTCTCATACTCATTCATGATGGTCTCACGGTCTTCACCATTCTTCGTGCGAGCATTCAGAGATTCAGAATACTCCTTCAAATCCTTCTCGGCAGACTCCATCATCAAATCAACCTCATGATACTGCTGGTAGAACTTGCTACCGGCAATATCGAAACGGGTAGCGAAATCACCCTTTATTTCAGCCTTCTCGCCTGGCACGCAAGGGAAGTTGAACATCTTTCGTTCCAAACCACGATAGGTCTTCGGTGTCAGGAATGCACGGTTTGACACTTTGGTAAGATTATCAGAATAGGTAAACTTACCATTCTTAACCAAGATGGTATCCATCTTCACATCACGGCCTTTGAACACTATTACAGAATCGGTAGCAAAGTTCTTCAAATCCACTTTCACCTGAAAGTTGCTCTTCTGAGCCATCGCTGCAGTTGATGCCAGCACCAAGGCTGCACTCAAAATCATTTTTTTCATTTTGAATTATGTTTTATCTTTTATATTTCCACAATAACCTTTATCTATACCTTATTATATAGGTATCCTTATTCCTCATACTCTGTGGTATCCTCGATACCCGCCTCAGCCAGTGCCTCCTTGCGCTCCACACAGGTACCGCATTTTCCGCAATGCTTCTCGCCACCCTTGTAGCAGCTCCAGGTCTCGGCATAATCGATACCGAGTTTCTTACCGATGGCAGCAATCTCGCCCTTGGTGATGTTGGTATAAGGAGCCACCACGCGAACATCTACGAAGGTGCCAGCCTCGGCAGCCTCATCGATAGCCTTGATAAACTCCGGACGACAGTCCGGATAGATGGTATGATCACCGCCATGATTAGCAATAAACACCTTCTTCAGATTGTTGCTCTCAGCAATACCAATGGCAATGCTCAACATGATACCGTTGCGGAAAGGCACCACGGTAGACTTCATGTTGTCGGCAGCATAATGTCCCTCAGGAATTGCATCCGCACCTTCCAGGAGCGAACTCTTGAAATACTGGTGCATGAATCCCAGATCGATGGTGATATGCTTGATTCCCAATCTCTCACAATGCATCTTGGCGAAAGGAATCTCCCGCTCGTTATGATTGCTTCCATAGTTGAAACTGATACCCAGGGCTATCTCGTCCTTCTTGTCATAGAGCAGGGTAATACTATCCATACCGCCGCTCACAATAATTACAGAATCCTTCATTTACTTTGAACTTATTATTTATAAAATCAGATTATATTTATAAATTCAGACTATACACTAACATCTGCGTAATCCGCGAAATCTGCGTGAGATCTTCACCCGAACAGGCAGCGGAACGCCTCTTCCACTTTCCTTACGGGATGAATCTCTATCTGATACTTCTGATGGTCGAAACCATGATAGTTGTATTTCGGAATGATGATGTGCTGGAAGCCGAGTTTCTCAGCCTCTGCTATGCGCTGTTCGATACGGCTTACCGGACGAACCTCACCACTCAGTCCTACTTCGCCTGCCATGCACCACCCCTGCTCTATCGCCGTATCCACATTACTGCTCAATACCGCAGCCAGCACACTCAGGTCCATCGCAGGGTCAGTAACCCTCAATCCTCCGGCAATATTCAGGAACACATCCTCCTGCATCAGCTTGAAGCCTACCCGCTTTTCCAACACCGCCAGGAGCATGTTCAGTCTTCGCTGGTCAAAACCCGTAGCCGAACGCTGTGGAGTTCCGTATGCAGCCGTACTCACGAGAGCCTGCGTTTCTACCAGAAACGGACGCACACCCTCGATGGCTGCACTGATGGCTACACCCGAAAGTCCGTCATGATCCTCTGTAAGAAGCAGTTCCGACGGATTGCTCACCTGTCTCAATCCTCCCTGCAGCATCTCATAGATACCCAGTTCCGAAGTACTTCCGAATCGGTTCTTGATGCTTCGCAGGATGCGATACATATAATGCTGGTCACCCTCAAACTGGATGACGGTATCCACGATATGCTCCAATATCTTAGGTCCCGCCAAGGTTCCCTCCTTATTGATATGACCTATCAGGATAACCGGAATGCCACTGGTCTTGGCAAAACGGAGAAGATGGGCTGCACATTCACGGACCTGAGATACCGAACCCGGAGAGCTGTCCACCTCTTCGGTAGCGATGGTCTGGATAGAGTCGATGACGATGAATTCCGGAGCCACCTCCTGGATATGAGAGAAGATTTTCTCCAGCTGCGTTTCACAGAGTATCGTGATATGATCGAAGGGATTAACCACTTCCTCACCCCTCAACAGCGCCTGTCCCTTTGCCAGTCGGTCGGCACGCAACTTAATCTGATGGGCACTCTCCTCACCGCTGACATAGAGAATACGGCGGTCGGTCATATTCAGGATGGTCTGCAGGGTAAGCGTACTCTTGCCGATACCCGGTTCACCACCCAGCAGGGTGATGCTTCCCGGTACCATACCGCCACCCAATACGCGGTTCAACTCCTCATCGCGCATATCGATGCGAGGCTCATCAATGGCAGAGATGTCGCGCAACTTCATCGGCTTGGCATCATTGTCACTATGCTGACCGCCGAACATGGTAGCAGCACCGCCATGTCTCATAGTCATGCCGGCATTCTTAGCCGCCTGCGAGCCACTATCGCCCGCAATGCGAATCTCCTTGAAAGTGTTCCATTGTCCGCAACTAGGGCATTTACCCATCCACTTGGAACTTTCCTGTCCACAGTTGCTACAAACGTATGCTATTTTATCCTTTGCCATAAATGTAACATTTATTCGTGCAAAAGTACAGCATTTTTTTCAAGTGACACAACTTTTTTATTTTATTTAAGGTAAAAAACGGGATGTAGGGATTTTCCCCCACCCATTTAGGGAAAAACCTTACCCCGAGAACGAAAATAGCCCTATCTTTGCACCAGAAATAAGAAACAAGAGTATAAACAATTTTAAAATATACGATTATGAAGAAGTTTATCATAGCACTTGTAGCAATGTTCACCATGACATTCACTACTGCATCAGCAATGAGTTACGAACAGGCACGCCAGCAGGCTCTCTTCCTGACTGACAAGATGGCTTACGAGCTGAACCTGACAGATGATCAGTACGAGGCAGCTTATGAGGTGAACCTCGACTATCTGATGGGCATCAATACTTATGATGACCTGTATGGCGTATACTGGCGCCAGCGTAATCTCGACCTGAGCTATATCCTGCTCGACTGGCAGTTTCGCGCTTTCTGCAATGCCACCTACTTCTATCGTCCTCTCTACTGGGACGGAGGTTACTGGCATTTCGGAATCTACGCACGTTACCCTCGCCGCGACTACTTCTTCTTCGGTAGACCACACTTCTACGTTAGCTATAGAGGCGACCACTGCTGGAGAGTGAACGGCGGAAGAAGCTGGTATCACGGACGTGCATACGGCAGACCATTCGCTGGCGGTCAGCCACGCATGGGAATGAGAGACAGTTTCAACCGTGGTGATTACGGCCGCGGACAGTCATTCGGCAACATGCAGCGCCAAAGCAGCACCCGCACCACAGTAACCAGAGACCGCAACTTCGGCAACGGTTCGTTCAATAACGGTCGTATAGAAAGCAACCGCAACAATAATGGCGGTGGCACATTCGGTGGAGGAACCTTCGGAAGCAGAAACAACAGCCGTTCTAACATGAGCCGCGATTTCACCCCACGTTCTACAACTCCAAACAGCAGTTCGTTTGGTGGTAACCGTTCATTCGGTGGCAGCAACCGCTCATTCAACAGCGGAAGCAACAACAGAAGCAATAGCCGTTCATTCAACAGCGGCAGCAGCAACCGTTCATTCGGAGGAGGCGGCACATCCCGTTCATTCGGAGGTGGTGGTTCTCACAGCAATGGCGGAAGCAAAAGCGGTGGCGGTAGCTTCGGTGGCAGAAGATAATATGAAACGTTACAACTCAGCACCCATGGAAGCCCTATGGGTGCTGAGTATACGCTATGAGATGGAAAACTATCTCTTCAAGGCGATATTATAATTGTCATACTGGGTATTGCCCGTAATATCTTCCACCACCTGGATGAATGGAGGGAAGTTTACATTCTCATGCTGAGCTATTCCCTTGGTTTCCAGTATCATCAGGTCGTGAACTGGCTGCTCGAAGGAATCCAGTTCGAAGTACTGTCCCTTCCAGATAAAGCTCTTACGGTGCTTGCGGATGGTGGCACGGTAAGGGTCTGCCTGCTGAAGCATCGATTCATAGAGATTAGCATTGATCTGACGCTCTGTCTCAATCTGCTCCTTATCCGAAATACGCTTCTTGGAAGTATGAACGTAAACATATTTACCACCCTCAAAACTACGGCGACGGAGACGGATTTCACTACCCGGCTCACCCGAAAGATAGGTCTGGACAATATCGCTGTCAATGGCATTAGGCACCTCGCCCACCAGTTTCACGATATATTTGCGCTCCTCCTCTATCGGCTGAGGAATGCCCAGGACATTGCTTATCTCCTTCAATACGCGATTGAGTTTGTTCTCGAAATCCTCATGGTTGTTGATGACACGGAGATGAGGATGACCCTTCCAGGCAGAAACGATCTTCTTATCCAGTTCACGGGCTATCTGAAGACCAGCCTCATCAGCCTTCTCCAATCGCTGCGCATTATTGGCGGTGGTATAGAACTGCTCTGCTCCATCGGCAGCACTCACGAGATGAAGCACTGCATCATAACGCTCACGCAACTGGGTGTTGCTGTATCCCTGCTCAGAGATGATGCGGTTCCAGAAATCTTCAGAAAGATAAGTAGAAATATCCATCGTACCACGATCGCAAACGATGATGACCGGCTGGTCCAAAGTCTCTGCCATACGGGAAAAGCTATCCTCTAACCCTATCTGAGTCAGGAAGGTAGCCTTCTCACCCTCAAAAAAGAACTTCTCGTTTTTGGTAAGATAATTCATACCCGACTGGGTGAACATGGTTGGTACTTCTGGAATGGTAAATACCTTATAGCCAAGGCTTGTGAAATGCTCTATCACCTTGACCAATGCAGTGGTCTTTCCCGCACACGGACCACCCGTAAGTACAATCTTCTTAATTGTATTCATATTATTTGTTTTTATTCGTCTGATTAGATGCAACCATCTTGCTTATGTTCTATTCTGGGTGCAAAGATAGCAATAAAATCTTAAAGATAGAAAAAAAACGGTTCTTTATTTTGTAATCTAACCGAAATATAGTAACTTTGCATAATCTATGGATAAGAATTATTAAACTAAAGGAAATAAATGGAAAAAGTAAAGACATTAATCATAGGTAGTGGACCTGCAGGATATACTGCAGCCATCTATGCAGGTAGAGCCGACCTCAAACCTGTTCTCTATTCGGGTATGCAACCTGGTGGACAGCTTACCATCACCACCGTAGTAGAAAACTTCCCAGGCTACCCTAACGGTGTAGACGGAACCCAGATGATGATGGACATGAAGGAGCAGGCTGCAAGATTCGGTGCTGACCTGAGAGACGGAAGCATCGAGAAGGTAGACTTCAGTTCACGCCCTTATCACCTGACAGATGAGCGAGGAAATGAGATTGAGGCTGATACCGTAATCATCGCAACAGGTGCTTCTGCCAAATATCTGGGTCTGCCGGACGAAGAGAAATACCGTGGACAGGGCGTTTCGGCATGTGCTACCTGCGACGGCTTCTTCTACCGCAAGCGTACTGTTGCCGTAGTAGGTGGTGGTGATACAGCCTGCGAGGAAGCACTCTATCTCTCCAGTCTTGCCAAGAAGGTTTACATGATTGTCCGCAAGCCTTATCTGCGTGCGGCAGAAATCATGCAGCAGCGCGTGAAGGAAAAGGAGAATATCGAAATTCTCTTCGAAACCAATACCTTAGGTCTTTTCGGAGAGAACGGTGTGGAGGGTGCTCATCTCGTTCGTCATAAGGGCGAAGCCAACGAGGAGGAGTTCGACATCGCCATCGACGGTTTCTTCCTGGCTATCGGCCATAAGCCTAATTCCGACCTTTTCAAGGATTATCTTGAATTGGACGAGCAGGGTTTCATCAAGGTTATCCCAGGTACGGCAAGCACTAAGCTGCCAGGCATCTTTGCAGCCGGTGACGTTGCCGACCCAGTTTACCGTCAGGGAATCGTTGCAGCAGGTTCAGGAGCCAAAGCAGCCATCGAAGCAGACAGATACCTTCAAACATTATAGGTATTGGGCAGGTGAAAGTATAATTAAATTAAAAAAAATCGTCTATATTTTGTCAGGTGCAAAAATAATCGTACTTTTGCATCTGATAATGACGAAGGAAGATTGGCAGAGTGACCGAATGCGCTGGACTCGAAATCCGGTATACCCTCTTTCGGGTATCGGGGGTTTGAATCCCTCATCTTCCGCAACATTCGTTTTTTTCAGATAATAAGTAAAACCAACATGAAAAAATTTATCATCCCTATAATGATGCTTCTTCCTCTTACTATGCAAGCACAGACTGTGCTTACAGAGCAACAGCAGTTGGAAGAAGCCCAGAAACAATTGGAAGCTGCCAAGAAGGCACTGCAGATAGCTAAGATGAAGGCGGAAGCAGCTCGTCTGAAGGCGCAGACCGACAGTCTGAACCAGGAAGCTGCCAAGGCGGAAGCTGAAGCCAAGCAGATGGAAGCCAAGAAAGCAGAAATCAAGCAGGCTGAAGCCCAGAAAGCTGAAGCAGAACCTGCTCCAAACCTCCCGAAGGAAGAAGCTGTCACCAAGGGTGGATGGGCAATTCCTACCACGGTAGCCAAGAAGAAGGAAGATGCAAAGCCTGTGCTGATGGCAAACGGTGTGGAGCTCAAGGAAGATCCTAAGTATCTGGAAGGAGCTGTCAAGCTGAACCAGGAGGGCAAGGTGGAATTCACCCTTGATACGGATGCCAACGGCAAGACAGCCAAGCAGATCTACGACATCGTATACGAATATATGAGCGACCTGACACAGTCGGATGAAAATATCGGCAGCAGAGTGGCGTTGGTGAACCCTAGCGAATACATCATCGCCAACAGCATGGACGAATGGCTCGTATTCAGCAGTTCCTTCATCTCACTCGACCGTTCAGAGTTCAAGTATCAGCTCGTTGCCAAAATCGCAGACAATCATCTGAATCTCAGTCTTCTCCGCATCTCATACAACTATGAGGAAGACAGACCGACAGGATTCAAGGCTCCTGCTGAGAAGGTGATTACCGACAAGGTGGCACTGACCAAGAAAAAGAACGACCTGGCAAAGATATTCGGTAAGTTCCGCAAAAAGACTATCGACAGAAAAGACCAGATTTTCAGTGAGATAACAGCATTGGTTAAAAAATAACATCAATTCAAATCATGACAGAAGAAAATAACAGCATACAGACAGAACAGGCAGAAAACAGCAAGCAGCAGGAACAGCCAAAGAACAGCTATGCCGTGCGTCCGGATCACAGACATCACCGCCGACTAGCCTACAGCGACCAGAACAATATGTTGCAGTTACGCAACTACCTCAACATCGCATTCATGCTCCTGGCTATCATCGGCGTTGTTATCTGGACCCAACTGGACGACTATCACACATTGGCAGCAATCGTACTGATTCTTGGTGTGGCAATCAAGATTGCAGAAGTTTGCATCCGACTATTCAAAAAATAACAGCTGGTTTCCAAACATCCAGAAAGATTACAGCCAGTTCCGAACATTCAGAAAGATAATGAAGAAATCAATATTAACGATGATACTATTTTGTGCTGCAACTCTCACAGTTGCGGCACAAAACGATTTTAACAATAACGAAGATTCACAGTTCAGACCACAGACCAGCAACCGGGTGAACACAGACTCGCTCGGTTCGGACAAGGAAATACCAAAGGGTATCAAGGTGTGGACCATAGACGAAAGATTCGGAGACAGGACGGAAGCTCCCGTCGACACACTGCAGCACCTGTATATGAACTCTACATTCAACGAGGGACTATATGGACAGTATAACACACTGGGCAACATGGGTACTGCAAGAATCAACCGTATCTTCATCGACCGACGTACGAAGGGTAACTTCATGTTCACGGAACCATACGACAACATCGTAACGCCCGTGAGCGACTTCCATTTCACCAACACCTACTCTCCTATCACCAACGTGACGCTGAACAGTTGTGGTGACCGCACCAACGGAGAAGACGACTTCAAGGCTATCTTTGCAGTGAATGCCAACAAACAGTTGGGTGGTGGATTCCGTTTCGACTACAAATACGGCAGAGGATACTACAATGCACAGAGTACTTCCCACTTCAAGTACACCATGTGGACCTCTTATCTGGGCGACAGATATCAGGCACACTTCCTCTTCAGTACCAATCACCAGAAGGTGACCGAGAACGGAGGTATCACCAATGATGACTATATCAAGCATCCGGAACAATATACCGATGATTTCGCCAGCAATGAAATCCCTACCGTACTGGAGGAGAACTGGAACAGAAATGACAACCAGCATATCTTCCTGAGTCACCGATACAGTTTCGGCTTCAATCGCAAGGTAAAAATGACCGAGGAAGAAATCAAGGCCAAGAAATTCGCCATGGAATCGGCCAAGGAAAACGCTGCGGAAGATGCCAAGGAGGAAGCCAGGAAACAGGCCAAGAAAAGCGGAAAGAAATTCGACGAGAAGGCTTTCGACAAGAAACAGAAGGCCCAGTTCTCGGGAAGACCGGACAATGCCAAGATTGCCGGAGACGAACCTGCAAAAAATGAGAATGGTAAGGATGACAGCAACCGTATCGCCGTGAACGGAAAGGCGGCTGCCGACAGTCTGATGGCCATCGAAAAGAAAAAACAGGAGGATTCGCTGTGGTACAAGAACGAGTATGTGCCGGTTACAAGTATCATACATACCGTGAAGTTTGACAATTACAAACGTATCTACATGGCATACAAGACTCCTGCCGACTATTATCTAGAAGAATACTATACCGCAGGCAGACTGCAGGGTGACTCCATCTACGACCAGACCAAGCACTGGCACATGAAGAATACCCTGGCACTGGCTACACTGGAAGGATTCAGCAAGTGGGCAAAGGCTGGTATCAAGGCTTTCGCCAGCTATGACCTGCGCCACTATACCCTGCCTGACAAGGAAGGCGGATTCGAGAAATTCAACGAGCATGCACTGAGCGTGGGTGGACAGTTGAGTAAGCAACAGGGTAAGACGCTGCACTATAATGCCACAGCTGAGATTGGCTTGACAGGTGTAGACGCCGGTACCCTCGCCATCGACGGTAACCTGGATGTCAACATCCCATTCCTCGGAGATACCGTTCAGGTAAGAGGCGATGCGTTCTTCCACCGGGAGACACCATCCTTCTACTACCGTAAATATCATGCACGTCATGCATGGTGGGATGATGACCTTGAGAAGACTATCCATACCCGCATCATGGGTACATTGAGATATAACAAGACCAACACGACCTTGCGTGTGGCTGTAGACGAGATCAAGAACTATACTTATTTCTCACAGTCATACAACGTGACAGAAGATTTCCTTCGCACTGGCGTTGTGGTGACACCGATGCAGGAAAGTTCAGGCATCAATCTGCTGACAGCCCAACTGGAACAGAACTTCAAGTTCGGCATCTTCCATTGGGAGAACCAGATTACCTATCAGAACTCCAGCAACAAGAGTGCACTTCCGGTGCCAGCACTCAATGTATACAGCAACCTCTATATCAAGGTAAACATTGCCAAGGTACTGAAAATAGACATGGGTACCGACGTACGCTACTTTACAAGCTACGAAGCCCCAGACTATTCTCCATACGTGGGCATGTATACCGTGCAGGGTAATGGCGAGAACAACGTGAAGGTAGGCAACTACCCTATCATCAACGTATATGCCAATGCACATCTCAAGCATACCCGCTTTTTCATCATGATGAGCCACATCAATGCCGGCAAGGGTGACAAGAATTATTTCTTCACCCCTCATTATCCTATGAACGCAAGCGTGATGAGAATCGGTGTAAGCTGGAACTTCTTCAACTAGTATATTTAAATAATTGTAAGGAGTGAGTCTTATCGCTCACTCCTTACATAAAATTCCCTAATCTATGGTTAAAACTAATTCTCTCAAAGCATGGTTTCTGGCAGCCCGTCCGGTTACTCTGACGGCAGCTGCTGTTCCCGTAATGCTGGGTGTAGCCCTGGCATACAAGGATTCCAGCACCCATTGTCAATGGATTCCAGCCCTGCTCTGCCTACTCTTTGCCTGGGTGATGCAGATAGATTCCAACCTGGTGAACGACTTCTTCGACTTCAAGCATGGCAACGATGACGAGACGAGACTCGGTCCAAAACGCGCCTGTGCCGAAGGCTGGATTACGATGAAAGCAATGAAATGGGGCATCATCCTCACTACCCTCCTGGGGTGCGCCATCGGACTGCCACTCGCCTTTTACGGAGGAAAGGAGATGATCATCGTAGGCATCTGCTGTGTGCTATTCTGCTTCCTCTATACCACCAAATTGAGTTATCTGGGATTGGGTGACCTGCTGGTGCTGGTCTTCTTCGGCATCGTACCGGTCTGCTGCACCTACTACCTGGTGATGCCGGAAGGAATGCAGGGAGTATCCGGCGAAGCCATACTGACTTCCATCGCCTGCGGACTGGTAGTAGATACGCTGCTCATCCTGAACAACTATCGCGACCACGACAACGACCTCAAGGCGGGCAAGAAGACGCTGATTGTTCACATCGGGAAGAAAAACGGTGAACGACTCTACTGCGCACTGGGCAACATCGGCATCCTCATCATGATAGGAATCAACATCTACGGTGCCCTTGCCTACGATGCAGATTCGAAGTTCTTGCCTTTTGCTGCTGTATGCCTTGTGCAGCACAACCGAACATACGCCAAGATGAGGAAGATAGGAGAAGGAAGAATGCTGAACAAGGTGCTGGGTTATACTGCGCTCAACATCTTCACCTTCGGTATCATCTCTACTTTCATCATCATTGGAATGATTTAATTATATAATGTACGCGCGTACATTATTATACATATAAAGAAGAAAAAATATGAAGCAACAAGTAAATCTCGAAATCATGCAGTTTGTGGAAACACAGATTCTGCCCAAATATACGGAGTTTGGTGAGAGCCACGGATTGCGCCACGTGACCCGTGTAATCAAAAACGCCCTGAAACTCGTACCTGTAACACATGCCGACATCGACATGGTTTATATCGTTGCCGCCTACCACGACTTAGGAATGAGCGGTCCGCGCGCCATCCATCACATCACGAGCGGAAAAATTCTCCAGGCTGATGCCAGACTGAAACGCTGGTTTACTCCCGAACAGATCAAGATCATGAAGGAAGCAGTGGAGGATCATCGTGCTTCATCCAGCAGACAGCCACGAAGCATCTATGGGAAAATCGTTGCCGAAGCAGACAGAGACATCGAGGTACACGAGATTTTCCTTCGCGCCATTGAATACGGAAAAGAGAACTATCCAGAGAAAAACAAGGAAGAACAGTGGGAAAGATTCTCTGAACACATGGAAGAGAAGTATTCCAGAAACGGATACATCAAACTATGGATTCCGAACTCCCCCAACGAGAAAGCACTGAAGGAACTGAGAAACATCATCGAACACAAAAGCATGCTCAGAAAGGAATTCGAAAAGATATACGACGCAATAGAGAACAGGAAACCATAATAACTATTTGGGCAGAACAAAAGATTTTTAGAAAAAAACAGCATAAAGATTTGGTAGTTTCAAAAGATTACACTATCTTTGCATCATAGAAAAACGAAAGACTTCTATCGATAGATGATAGCATAAGCTACGTCTAGTCGAAAAAATATAAGGGTCGTGTCGGTTCGATCGGGATACTCATCAAATTACACTTATGAAACCGAGAAGACTTCTCTTGCCAATGGCGGGCCACATAAACTGACATGTCAACTAAGCTGCAAAGCCGGTGGATTACAAAAGCGGAGAGCTCTCAAATGTTACTGACATTCGGAGTTTCATCACATCATCGAGCGGCCCTTTCCTTTTAAAAAGCAGATTTCCTTAGTTGGAAATCTGCTTTTTTCGTATTATCTAAAATTTATTTTGCTCATAAACCTCAAAAATACGTTCTTCACACTCGTTTTAAACTTACATCAGACTTACCACATTTTATACTTTTATCTACATTTTACACCCAAACTCCATTTTAAAAGATAAAAAGTAAAAAAATGGGTGCCTGAGAATGAGAGGGTTACGAAAAAAGTGATTTTTTATTTAAAAATAATCGCTGAAAAATTTGGTAGAACCGAAAAAAAGTAGTACCTTTGCAACCGCATTTGAGAACGATGCTTGTTGATTCGGTAACGATTTCCGACTGGAAGGTTGGGTGAGTGGCTGAAACCAGCAGTTTGCTAAACTGCCGTGCGGGTAACCGTACCGGGGGTTCGAATCCCCCACCTTCCGCAAGCTGACTTCTAAAAATGTACCGTTGGTCGATTCATCTAATGGTTAGGATACAAGATTCTCAATCTTGGCATAGGGGTTCGATTCCCCTATCGACTACAACACAGCAAACAGCATAGCAATATGCAAAGAATAACAGGTCGATTCATCTAATGGTTAGGATACAAGATTCTCAATCTTGGCATAGGGGTTCGATTCCCCTATCGACTACAGTGTTTTCATGTATTAGTTAGATTGTTTAAGCTTGCATTCAGTCCTTCAGAGACTATTGCAAGTTATTTTTTTGTCCTTTTGTTTGGTAGTCTCCCCTATTTGCCGTATCTTTGCAAAGACAAAAAGATTCAGCACAAACGCATTTTAAAACATGAAAAAAGATAACTCCATCATTTCATCCAGCATCAAAGCGATGATGATAGGCTGCATACTCATCCTGACAGCTCAACTACCAGGTAAAGCTCAGCACAACATCATACACAACAAACGCATTGCTTCACTCCAGGTGGTAGCCGGAACAGACTGGCTCAGCATGCCTATCACCCAACTGGGCGGCAATGCCATCAACATAGACTTTGACGACATGACCCACGATTATCATCGCTACACCTACAAAATCACCCATTGCGATGCCGACTGGCAGGAATCGGAAGGAATCTTTGATACCGACTATCTGCAGGGATTCAATGGAGAACTGACGATTGACGACAATGAGCAGTCGTTCAATACCAACCACCTATACACCCATTACCACCTGACTATCCCCAACGAGAACTGCCGGATCACGATGAGCGGAAACTATAAACTGACCGTTTACGATGACAACGCAGAAGAGGGAGAAAACACAATGTTTACGGCATGCTTCATGATCGTAGACCCCAAGATAAAGGTAGACCTAGCCTACTCTTCCAATACCGACATCGACAACAACAGACAGCATCAGCAGGTGAGGATGACGGCCGACTACAGGAATATCCACGTTACAGCACCCGGCGAACAGATTAAAACCGTGGTACTGCAAAACGGAAGATGGGACAATGCCGCAGTGAACGCAAAACCCGACTATCTCAGCGCAGAACAGATGAGCTGGATACACAACAGACAACTCATATTCAAGGGCGGAAACGAATACCACAAGTTTGAAATGCTGGACCTAGACCACCCGACCATGGGTATCGAGCGAATCAGCTGGGACGGAAAGGACTATCACGCCTACGCCACTCCCGACGAACCCAGACCCAGCTACGTATACGACGAAAGCGGACAAGGAGCCTTCTACATCCGCAACAGCAACAACATAAGCAACAACAGCCAAAGTGACTACGCCATCGTCCACTTCACCCTGAAGGCTCCCCGCCAGGAAGGAGCAGTATACCTGAACGGTTTCTGGACCCAAGATTCATTTACCCCAGAATACCAGATGGAATATGACGAAAGCAGCCATTGCTATCATGCACAGGTGAAACTGAAACAAGGCTATTACAGCTACCAGTACCTGGTTTTAAGAAATGATGGAAGCACAAGACACGTATCAACAGACGGTGACTTCTATCAGACAGCCAACAGATATGATGCACTGATATACTATAGGGGAACCACAGACCGAAGCGACCAGCTGCTAGGATGGAAAAGCATCCAATAGAGAGGCGGACAATCTTAAAAGGATTAAAAAGAATGCCGGATAATGCCCTAATTAGTTAAATCTTCATAAAACCATATTCTTTAGGAAAGCAATATTCGTTTATATCGAAGATAATTTGTAATTTTGCACTCCGAATGCTCATGGATTGGGCAAATGTTACAGAAAAGTTTAGTTCGTTGGGGCTCGGTCAAGATCCGGCACGAAGCAGGACGCCTCGCGGAAAAACCCGTTTATATAAATAATTAAATGTACGCAATTGTAGAAATTAACGGTCAGCAGTTCAAGGCTGAGGAGGGCAAGAAGCTCTTCGTACATCACATCAAGGATGTTGAGGCAGGTCAGACTGTTGAGTTCGACAAGGTTTTGCTCGTTGACAAAGACGGCGCAATCACTGTCGGTGCACCAGCTGTAGAGGGTGCAAAAGTAGTAGTAGAAGTAGTGAACCCACTCGTAAAGGGTGACAAGGTAATCGTCTTCAAGATGAAGCGCCGCAAGGACTATCGCAAGAAGAACGGTCATCGTGCTCAGTTCACTGAAGTATCAATCAAATCTGTAATCGCTTAAAATTAGGAGGAATTAGAAAATGGCACATAAGAAAGGTGTTGGTAGTTCTAAGAACGGCCGTGAATCAGCTTCACAAAGATTAGGCGTTAAGATCTGGGGTGGTCAGAGCATCATCGCAGGTAACATCATCGTTCGCCAGCGTGGTAACAAGCACTTCCCAGGTGAGAATGTAGCTCAGGGTAAGGATGATACATTGTATGCTTTGACAGACGGTATCGTTTACTTCCACAAGGGCCGCAAGGACAAGAGTACAGTTTCTGTTCTCTCTCCAGAGGTTTACGCTGAGAAGACCAAAAAAGCTGACGCTTAATTTTTAAAGTTTTAGAAAAAACTATTCCAAACAAACAACATAGAAGCCTGCTCATACCTAGAGCAGGCTTTCTTCGTTTATATAAGTTTTTATTTTATGAGAGATGATAATCGTTTTACTTATATTAGCGCCATAAGTCCGTGTAATCCGTGCCTTATCTATATTCTAAGAAGCTTACACCTCACCCCTTTCTAAGCTCCTTAACCCTGTAAAACCACAAAAAAACTTTAATTCTACCCTTCCCTGTAAAAAAGTCAGCATTTTTTTGCGTTATCACAAATATTTTTTGTACTTTTGCCTACAAATAGTAAATAATTAAATAAAAAGACATTATATGCTTACACTTAAACTCATCAGTGAAGAAACTGAACGTGTAGTTAAAGGTCTTGAAAAGAAGCATTTTCCAAATGCTCGTGAGGCCGTAGAGAAAGTTTTGGAGTACGACAAGATTCGTCGTGAAGCTCAGCAGAAGCTGGATAACAACAAGCAGCAGGCTAACCAGTTTGCCAAGCAGATTGGTGCCCTTATGAAGGAAGGTAAGAAAGAGGAAGCTGAGAGCGCAAAGGCTCAGGTAGCTATGCTCAAGGCTGACGCTAAGGCTCTGGAAGAGATCATGGAGAAAGCACAGAACGATATGACCAATCAGCTGCTCGAAATCCCTAACATCCCTTGTGAACTGGTTCCTGAGGGTAAGGATGCGGCTGACAACGTGGTCGTAAAAGAAGGTGGCGAAAAGCCAAACCTCGGTGAGGATGCACTCTGCCACTGGGATCTCCTGAAGAAGTACAACCTCGTGGATTTCGACCTCGGTGTGAAGATTACCGGTGCCGGTTTCCCTGTATATATCGGCAAGATGGCTCGTTTCCAGCGTGCGCTTGAGGCATTCTTCCTCGATGAGGCTCGCAAGAGCGGATATCTGGAGATTCAGCCTCCTTACGTAGTAAACGAGGATTCTGGTCGTGGCACAGGTCAGTTGCCAGACAAGGAGGGTCAGATGTATCACGCAAATCTCGACAACCTCTTCCTCATCCCTACTGCTGAGGTTCCTGTAACCAACATCTTCCGTGATGTCATCCTCGATGAGAAGGATCTCCCTATCAAGCGCTGTGCTTACTCTGCCTGCTTCCGTCGTGAGGCTGGTAGCTACGGTAAGGATGTTCGCGGCTTGAACCGCTTGCACCAGTTTGACAAGGTAGAGATTGTACGCATCGATAAGCCAGGTCACTCTTACGAGAGTCTGAACGAGATGCTCGACCACGTAGAGGGGCTGCTGAAGAAACTGGAGTTGCCATACCACATTCTCCGTCTCTGCGGTGGTGATATGAGCTTCACCTCTTCTATCTGCTACGACTTCGAGACCTGGAGTGCAGCTCAGGGTCGCTGGTTGGAGGTTTCATCAGTATCTAACTTCGAGAGCTATCAGGCAAACCGTCTCCACTGCCGCTATCGCCATGCAGAGGACAAGAAGATTGAACTTTGCCACACCTTGAACGGTTCTGCTCTCGCCTTGCCACGTATCGTTGCAACCATCCTGGAGAACAACCAGACACCAGAGGGTATCCGCGTGCCTAAGGTATTGGTTCCTTACTGCGGATTCGAGATGCTTGATGACAAAAATTTCGATTAATTTGAAGTATCGGTAAGACTTTCAGTTTTTCTCGATTATACAAAACATTCGAAAAACAAAAATAACATATATTGTACGAGGATAACTTCGACTGCCACAAAGGTAGCCGATGTTATCCTTTTGCATTTTTATGTACCATGAAGCAAACTCTAAACAGCGAACCAGAAATATTAATATATCAGCATTAAGAAATTTAATAGCCCATGAACAAGATTATCAAGAAAGTACAATACTCAGAGAAAGTATTCCGCTTCGATGTAGAAGCACCGCTTATAGCCAAGAGCCGAAAGGCAGGTAACTTTGTTATCATCCGTGTAGACAACAACAGCGAGCGTATGCCGCTGACCATCGCTGATGCTGACATTGAGAAAGGAACCATCACACTGGTTGTGCAGAAGGTAGGTCTTTCATCTACCAAACTCTGTGCCCTAAATGAAGGTGATGAAATTCACGATGTGGTGGGACCACTTGGAAATCCTACACATATCGAGAACTTCGGTACCGTCATCTGTGCCGGTGGTGGCGTAGGCGTAGCTCCTATGCTCCCTATCATCAAGGCGCTGAAAGCCGCAGGAAACAGAGTCCTTTCCGTAATTGCGGGTAGGAACAAAGACCTCGTGATTATGGAAGATGAAGTGCGTGCATCTAGCGATGAGCTCATCATCATGACCGACGACGGCAGCTACGGCGAGAAGGGTGTTGTTACCGTGGGTATCGAAAAGCTCATCAATCAGGAGCATATCGACAAGGTATTCGCCATCGGTCCTCCTATCATGATGAAGTTCTGCTGTCTCTTGACCCAGAAATATAATCTTTCCACAGACGTTTCGCTCAATACCATCATGGTGGATGGAACCGGTATGTGCGGTGCCTGCCGCCTGACTATCGGTGGCAAGACCAAGTTTGTCTGCATCGACGGTCCTGAGTTTGACGGCGCCCAGGTAGACTGGGACGAGATGTTCAAGCGCATGGGAACCTTCAAGGACGTAGAGCGCGAGGAGATGGAACACTTCGAGGAACATCTGGCTACCATAGATGCCGAAAAGAAGAAGGAGTCCACAGACATAACAATGGACGTAGAGCCAACAGATGCATCCATCGAAGAGCTGACAGACCGCAACGCCGAGTGGCGAAAGGAATTGCGTGCTTCCATGAAAGCCAAGGAACGTACGGCTATCGAGCGTGTGAAGATGCCGGAACTCGACCCAGTATATCGTGCAACTACCCGTACGGAAGAGGTGAACATCGGTCTGACCAAGGAGATGGCATTGACCGAGGCAAAGCGCTGCCTCGACTGTCCTAAGCCTACCTGTATGGAAGGCTGTCCGGTAAGCATCAACATTCCTTCATTCATCAAGAATATTGAGCGCGGTCAGTTCCTGGCTGCTGCAAAGGTTCTGAAGAACACCTCTGCCCTACCTGCTGTCTGCGGACGTGTCTGCCCACAGGAGAAACAGTGTGAAAGCAAGTGTGTGCATCTCAAGATGAACGAGCCGGCAGTGGCTATCGGATATCTGGAGCGTTTTGCAGCCGACTATGAACGTCAGAGTGGCAACATTTCAGTTCCTCAATGCGATGAAGCCAACGGAATCAAAGTTGCCGTTATCGGTTCAGGTCCTTCCGGTCTGAGCTTTGCTGGCGATATGGCAAAGAAGGGATTCGAAGTCACCGTATTCGAGGCTCTGCACGAGATAGGTGGTGTATTGAAATATGGTATCCCAGAGTTCCGATTGCCTAATGCCATCGTAGACGTAGAGATTGAGAATCTTCAGAAGATGGGCGTGAAATTCATCACCGACTGCATCGTAGGCAAGACCATCTCTGTAAAAGACCTGGAAAAACAGGGATTTAAGGGCATCTTTGTGGGTTCGGGAGCAGGTTTGCCTAACTTCATGAATATCCCTGGTGAGAATGCCTTGAACATCATGTCTTCTAACGAGTATCTTACCCGTGTAAACCTGATGGATGCCGCCAATCCTCATACCGATACCCCTATCAACCTGGGTAAGAAGGTAGTTGTTGTGGGCGGAGGAAACACTGCGATGGACAGTTGCCGTACAGCCAAGCGTCTGGGAGCCGAGGTAACATTGGTTTATCGCCGTTCTGAAGCAGAGATGCCAGCCCGTCTTGAGGAAGTCAAGCATGCCAAGGAAGAAGGCATCAACTTCATGACTCTCCATAATCCTAAGGAGTATGAAGCTGACGAGAAGGGCGCTGTGAAGTCTGTTGTCCTCGACGTCATGCAGCTGGGAGAACCTGATGCCAGCGGTCGCCGTCATCCGGAAGCTACAGGCGAGACCGTGACATTGGAATGCGACCAGGTGATTGTTGCAGTGGGTGTAAGTCCTAACCCTCTTGTTCCTCAGAGTATTGAAGGATTGGAGCTCGGCAGAAAGAACACTATCGCCGTAAACGAGCAGATGCAGAGTTCCATCAAAGAAATCTACGCTGGTGGTGATATCGTCCGTGGTGGTGCTACAGTAATTCTTGCCATGGGTGACGGTAGAAAGGCTGCACTGAATATGAGTGAAAGACTCTTGAAAAGATAAACAAGCAAAAGATAGCGTGTTATAAGTCTAGATAAAAGTTGGCGCATAACAGTTGACTACCGCATGCACATCAGTTGGTGTGCGAGCGCACAACAGCTGATATGCGAGCGCACAACAGCTGTTGTGCGGCCAGAGATACTAACTTTCTCACAAACATTGACTATCTTTTCCGAAAACATATCTATAACAATAGTTCGTTAATAATTCAATAATGTGCTAAGCAGCTATACGCTGTAAGCACGAGAGATCTTTGAAAATCTTGCTAATTAAAGTTCGGTTCGGGGTGTACCCACTTGCT